>JANMWP010000516.1:0-7893 GCA_031394065.1 Chitinophagaceae bacterium | reverse complement strand
GTGGTGGTGCAGCAGTTACGGCAGCTGGTGTTGCTGCAGGTTTGCTGTTTAAAGGTGCGCCCACAGCAATATCGCAGCGGTGGTTTGGTTCTCCGTGAGGAGGATTCATACCAGGTAAGGTTTTTGTTGGGTTGGGAATTTCTTTCATTGTAACCTGTGGTTGTGCACTCACAGTTGTAGGCTGTGCTGTTGGTGCAGGTTTACTGTTTAAGGGAGCACCTACAGCAATATCGCAACGGTGATTGGGCTGACCGTGTGGTGGGTTCATACCCGGCTGCGTTACTGTTGGTACCGGTGTTTGTGTTACAGTTGGTGCCTGTGTTTGTGTTACCATTTGTGGATTAACAGTCATTGATTGTGGCTGCTGTGGCATATTTACCGGCATTGCATTTTGTCCGGGTACAACAGTAGCCGGCATCATATTTTGAATAGGCATCGTTGTGTTTACAGCAGCCTTCTCTGCTGCTGCTTTTTCCGAAGCTGCTTTTTCTTCAGTCGTTGGCATGATTGATTTATCAACATAATCTTTATTATCACTTCCTCCACAGGAAACCAGTGTTACAACTGTTAGCAAAGCTACTGCGGTATATAATTTCAATTTCATATTTGGTATGTTTTGTAAATGCAATTTAGGGTATTTGAGGGAAATGTAAAGTAGCAGGCCCGGTAATAAAATGCTATACATATATAGTAGCCAGGGGGTAATTGTAGGTTTTTTTAAACTTAGAAACAGTTAAGCAGTTTCGCACTTCCTTATTTTATTATTCCTGCACCTGTCACTGCAAAATTTTACTTCACCCCAAACCTTTGCCCATTTCTTTCGCCAGGTAAACGGACGGTTGCAGGTAATGCAAATTTTTTGCGGCAGGGTTTCTTTCTTAACGGATTTCAAAACTATATTATCGCTTGCTTATTTTATTCATAGAAATTGTTCTTTGCAAACTGCATTTAAAACGGGTAATGCCGGCAGTTCTTTTATGCCGGTGTTTTTGGCTAATGCCACTGTTAACCCTTTTGCGCCATAAATTAAAACTGCTGCGTTTTAATTGCCTGCGCATGAGTTCAATTACGTCTGCCTCACTTTTTCCAAACTGAAATTGGATGGCTTCAAAAGGAGTTCTGTCTTCCCAGGCCATTTCAATAATGCGGTTGATGTCGGTTTCGGATAATTCATTTTCCATGGGCTAAAACTTTATTTGATTGAACTCATACCGCCATCCACATGCATGATCTGACCCGTTATCCAGCCTGCTTTATCCGAAATTAAAAAAGCTGCCATGTTGGCGATATCTTCAGCAGTGCCAATTTTTTTTAAGGGGTGCCTGAGTGCATTTGCTTCTCTTTTCTGATCGGTATTTAACAGGCCCGCCGCCAGCGGTGTATCGGTTAGTGAAGGTGCAATACAATTTACACGGATGGCAGGAGCCAGTTCTGCAGCCAATGCTTTTGTTAATCCCTCAATAGCGCCTTTTGATGCAGCAACCTGGCTGTGAAAAGGTAAACCGTTTTGTACCGCTATGGTAGAAAATAAGGTGATGCTTGCATTGTCTGCTTTTTTTAATTTGGGCAGCACAGCCTGTATCATTTTTACAGCACCCGCAACCTGCAAATTATAATCACTTATAAAATCAGCAGGTTTTATCCGTTCAAATGGCCTTAAGTTAATACTGCCCGGACAGTAAATAATACCATGTAATATCTCCGGCAAAAAATCAAGAGCACCGGTTTCATTCAACACATTTAACTGGTGATATTCAATCAATCCATTTTCAGATTGAGCAGGATGCGAATTATAAGTTGCATACACCCGGTGCCCTTCGCTGGCAAGCAGGTTTACCAGGCTTAAGCCTATACCCGATGAGCCGCCAATGATGAGATAATTTGCCATAGTACTATTTTAGTGCTGTTTGTTAAGCATACAACAAATGATGGTTGCTAATGTTTAGTTGAATGCAAAAAAATAAAAGAGCAGGTGGAAAAGAGAAGTATGTGATACCCAAAACTTTGCGTTTATATTTTAATGATTGAGGAAGGGAATCTCAATAGCTATCGGTACGGCAGACATTTGCCAGATGGAGAGAACAACTCCTAAATTTACGAACCCACTGATTGCCGTTGTGTTTTGGATTAACAACATCAGCAACACTAACAACATATTGGGCTGCAGCAATTAATGCGGGCATGCTGCAGGTAGTTGGTGATTGCCCGGCTGCAAAGCCTTTGGTACAAACACAAACTACGGCAGTCGGTTGGCTGGGGTAATACCGGCAGCGGCGAAAATAGTTGTTTAATTAAAAACGCATTATAACTTGATAGTTGGATCAGTTTTACTTTTTTCAGATGCAACATACTTTTCAAATTTGTTGTGAATAATAAGTATTACCAGTCCAAAAATAATGGAAGACATAATCAGTACATTATTTAACAGTCCGCTTACAGAAAAAGATAATCGTATTAAAATAGTAGAAATGATGAAGCCTGAGTTTCTGATTACCTTATGAAATTCATCGGTATGAAAAAAAGAAAATAATAATAAAATAACATCCACAATAATTAAAATAGTAAAAAAATGATCAAAGAAAATATTGTTGATATTTTTAAAAGAAAGATCCGTATGGGCACCAGTATTAATAGTGGCTGCACACCAGTTTATAAAAGAATAAAGAGCAACAAAAATAAGTACGGGCACTAACGCAGTTGCCAGTATTTTTTTTATTTTTATAAAGCTTGCCATGCGTTGTGTTTGCAATTCATCACTAATGCCGGTTCTGTATTTTTTTTTGCCATGTACATTAAACTGGTAAATAAGAAAAAAGAGGATTACCGATGCGGCCAGATCGTACGTAAACTGCAAATCATATTTTATTTTAAACCAGTCTGATGAAAGTGATAAAGTTGAAAGATCTTTAAATAACCGACGGATAATAATCAGCGAAATAATTTCGTACTGCTTGCTGATATAAGTGGTAATGGATTGCGGTAAATAATGTATTAACAGGTAAACTTCATACACAAGAATAAATGAAAAAGGAGTATAAATGGCAGCAATGGGATTTTTAAGCAGGTCGGAATTTGTATTTGGGAATATGATGCCAAAATCTACCAGGTAAATAATTACCAGATGAATGATGAAACTTGCAATGGCAATAACCAAAATAATCTGCTCACTTTTTCTTTTAGTTTTATCCTAAAGTAGTTTTTGGTATAGAAATTCAAAGTTTTTATTAAATGCCATATTGAAGAATTGTAACTGGTAAAAACGACCGATTTTAAATAACAAGTAAAGGCGATAAAAGTTTATCCTTTTTAATTTACCACAGGGGATTGATAAATTTTTATTTTTAAAAGGGATGGTATCTTCAAAAATATTTATGCAATTTTTTGGAAAAAATTAATAGAAAGCGGAGCCTGTGCATTTTGGTGTTACACAAAATTGACTAACCCGTTATTTTAAGCGGTTGGCTAAAACGCAGTTTACAATTTGTTATTTATGCCGAAACCAGCAATCCATTCGCTGATTTTCATATCCTTTAAAAACAGTGTTTACAGGGTAGCCGTGTGTAAAATAACTATTAAAACGGGTGCGTACCAGGTAATTGAAAGCCCCCATATCGCCGGTGTAAGCAGTAGTATTGTTGCGGTTATATTGCTCATGCATAGCTGCAAGCTGCTCTATAAAATTCTGCATTTGTGAGCTGCCGCCCCCAATAATACCACAATTGAGTAAAACAGAATTTTTAAATGCTGTTTCGTAGGCTGCATAGGCTGCAATGGCATTGCGTAAATGAGCCGCATGGTTAATCATCCATTCATTGTGTAATTTTACGGGTTCATCACCACAAAATAATTTATCAGCGTTTGCCATAAACAATGGCTCGATAAACGGATTTTTTATCATCTCCACATCAGCAATATCGGTTACAAACAAACTGGTAATTTTTGTTGCATGAAGCCTTAAAAATTCACGGTAAATAATGTACCTATAAATGTTTGGTTTAAAAGCAGCATCTGCTTCAATACGAATAAAATGTAGTTGTTTATGCTGGTGTGCAGTACAGGTAACTGCACTAAAACTGTTATGAAAAATAATCCCGTTTACCTTTTGCGCTTTAAGCGATGTGGCCCATGCCTGCACCTGTGTAAAATCATCATCGGGTAAAATGCTGTTTCTGTTTACATCATATACGCCGGTTATGTGGCATGCCATTACAAGTGGCGAACCCGGTAAAAATGGAAAAGGTAATGGCATACTAAACAAGAGCTTTCCTATTTTTTATTTTCAAATTTGCACAAATACTACCGGGAATATTGCGGTAGTAAATATAGCTGCGGAGATTTACTTTTTTTACCCTGAAATGCAGAGCAGCCTGCTCAAAAAAGTAAGCATCGGCCGCATAAATATTCTGAAACCGGAGCCTTGTAAAAATTTCCCTGGCACCAAATAATGTGGCAAACAATACACAGTCATCCACATGTATTAACTGGCTGTTGTCGTGCTTATCGGGCACGTAATAATCTTCTTCTTTATCTACAATGGTGGTGGTGGTAGATGCTATAAGATCTGCATTATTCATTTGCTGCATGCAATTGCTCAGGTGGTTGGGCATGTACTCATCATCAGCATCTAATATAGCAATATACTTTCCGTTGCAATTGAGGATGCCCCTGTTAATAGATTTGGATTGTCCACAATTTTGATGACGGATATAAGTTATTTTATCCTCGTGCTCTTTGGCATAATCAAGCAGTTGGTTATTGGTGTCATTGTTGCTACCGTCATCAATCAATATCAGTTCTACATCATCAAAATCCTGGTGAAGCACCGAATCAATGGCTCTTTTTATCAAATAAAACGGCGTATTATAAACAGCTAATAATACAGAAATGGCAGGGCTTTTATTCACGTGGCAGTTTTGTTTTTTTAAATTGTTTTACAAATATATAATGAATAACAGTGCTTTTTTTACTGTTTAAAATTTAATAACAAAGCAAGAGCTGATATGTTGTAGAATAAAAATATAGTTGAATTTTGGATGGAGGAAGAATTTCAAGCATACGATTTTCTTGTACGGTTACAGTTAGATTTCTTTTTTTAAATCCCGGTTGCAAACCGGTAGAACTAAAGAGGCATCAAGTGATCCCATCATCATTTTGTTTTTAATTTAATCATTGTGGAAGGAAACACTTGCGCCAAACATACTTGCGCCAGATGGGGGTTACCATAGGTTGCATCGGAGTCAGTATACTGTCAGGTGGCAGTTGCTACGCTGTTAGAGCGAAGGATGAATATAGTTGCATCGTGCTAAAATAGCTATATCGCTTTTATAAGTTTGCCGTAACCTGAAATTGACAGCCGTTCTTTATCTCCACATTTTGAGTGAGTGCCTGTTTGGTAACAATTTTGGTTCTTAAGCTGTAGCTTGATGCTTTTACATATTTATCAAGGCTTACCGAAGTTGGAATAAGCGAAATAGAATTAGATGATGATGAAATATTATCCAGGTATGCCAGTTCAATTTCATCATTGGCATTGGTGGAAACATAGATGTGTACAGATTCCAGGAAACTAAATGTTTTACCTGCCGGACTGATAATCTGCAGGTCTACTTTTTTCAATTTTATATCTTTTACCCGGTTAACATCCGAATTGTTATTCTGAAACTGTTGGGTTGAATTGGTGGTAACCTGTGGTGTTAAAATATCAATTGGTATATTTAAGGGGCTGGATGCGCCGACCGTAAAATTATTTTCTACATTAACTGTAAAAGTTAACAGGTCTTCAATTTTTTTGCAGGAAATACCGGAAAACAGGATGGTAATAATGGTAAGTAAAAACAGTGGTTTTTTATTCAGTAGCTGTATCTTCATAATTACAGGGTGTGTTTTTTAATTAAATATGATGGTTTCAGAGGTAATTATTTGCTTTGAACCTGGAGATCAAAAAACATAAATCGTGCCATAAGTTAATTGCTGGCTGGAAATGGGGCAGTGGGCCAAAACATACTTGCGCCAGATGGGGGGAAATTTTTAATTTAAATTCCTCACGCCCCATATACTCTCCTATTGCTGCTTATCCGCATATTTCGGCAATATCCTTATCTCCTCTTTGCCAACTGCCGGCGTTACAGCTTCAATAGTAGTCTGCTTATTTAAAACCCCGCCGGTTACATCCACCCTGAAAAAATACTCTTTGCCAAACTTTACTTTAAATTCAATTTCCGTTTGCTGATTTTTATCAACCGCCACCCTAATCTTTCCTTCCCGGTTTATATTAAAGTGTGCAACCGTGTTTGCTTTTAATTCATGCACCAACGAATCATTGATGTATACAGGCGCCTTTTTTACATTGGAAAAATATTTAGGAAAATACGCCCTGTAAAAATGCAGGGTTGCATAAGGCAGACTGTCATGCTTTTTATTTACAGCCGAATCATTAGCCTGGGCATAACTTTTATTAAAGCACAGTAATGTAACAATTAAAATAAGAGCGCATTTCATAGGTTAGTTTTTTGTTTGAGCCAGGGTTCTGTATACTAAAGGAACAAAAAATATTACAAACTGGTTTTAAATTCATAAATACCAATTTATGAAAAGACCTCCTCACCTGGTTTGTATTTTGAAGACATAATGCTAACATTGTTTTCGTAAATTTAGTGCATTTCGTTTTTTGAATCTGGTTGCAAACCGGTAGAACTGAAGAGGCATCATGATCCCACGGAGTTTACGTTTGGGTTTAATGATTGCGTTGGGAACACTTGCGCCAAAACATACTTGCGCCAGATGGGGGGTTGGGAACACTTGCGCCAGATGGGATGGGTTTAACGTTAACATCTTATTCCCGGTTTTTAATAAAACATGCTGCAGCTCCATTTCTTTGTTTCAGCTGAATATTCAAAATTTAGCCTCTTACTATCATCCACTATTTTGTACTCGTGGCTGTCTTTCTTTTTTCTTTTTTCTGCACTCTTATTGAATTCCATAAACCAACCAAGATACCGCTCATCAGCCATTTTTAAAACCTCAGTTAAGATAGATAAGTGCACCGGGTTATCTTTGATATCCATATTTTTCAAAAGTATTCTTACAGGAATGCCATCTTTAAACTCTACGTAAACATTAATTTCTTCAGGGCCAGGACGCCGTATTCCGTACGAAGTACTCGGTGGTAAAGGCCAATTATAATGACTGAATTCATAGTCTGGTATAAACTCTTTTACTTTATTCATTACGTCTTCTATTGTGAATTTACCCGGTTGCGCTTTTACGCCGGCATTTAAAAGAAAAGAAAATATTAGCAGAAAGGAAAATTTCAGCATTTTAATTGGTTTAGGTAAGCTTAAAGAAGCTGTAAATATAATTAAAATAGCATAGTAATGGCCCAATCAGTTCCTGCCTACATTGGTCTTGTATCCATGCATTTAGAAATCCACTACTAAACCAGCCGCCGCCGTCTGGTGTTATCACCGACGGCTGAAGTTTGAGCTGCTGCAAATCTGTTTTTTTCCACACTAGCGCAAGTGTTCCCTTACGTAATATTTATAGTTTGTCGAAATGATCAAGGGATCACTTGTGATTTTTGAACCTGCCCGGATTGTATCCGGAATTTGAAATACAACTGTTCATTTATTAATTGACTGCCCGGTTGTGATTCTATGCTGGTTCATTAACTCCGGTTGCAAACCGGTAGAATTGAAGAGACACAAGTGATCCCACAAAGTTTACGTTTGGGTTTAATGATTGGGTTGGGAACACTTGCGCCAAAACAAACTTGCGCCAGATGGGGGGATTATGTTGGGAACACTTGCGCCAGATGGTGTTTAGGTGAATCTTATGGGAGCTTAGTTGAATCTTATGGGAGCTTAGTTGAATTTTATGGGAGCTTAGTTGAATCTT
>JANMWP010000402.1:0-1513 GCA_031394065.1 Chitinophagaceae bacterium | reverse complement strand
GGTAATGCAAATTGATTGTCTTTTGCATCATTGTATAAAGCTTCTAATTCTGCACCAAATAAAACGCCTGAACTGTATTTACTCATAAGTAGTTATTTTTTACAAATGTAGGAAAGATGGCTCATTAATTAAAGCCTGTTATTGTACGGGGTGCATTTCAAATTGTCGCCAGGGTTGCCAACCTTGATAGCGTTATTTTAAACTTAAAAAACGCTTAATGAAGGTTGGCAACCCTTTAATGCGCTGCGACAATTTGGAATGCACCCATTGTAAGATTACAGCGATTGGATTTGATTGATTAACTGTTTAAAATATTTTGGCGATTGCAGCATCCTGCTTCCATACCAACTGAACATTTCACCATCAACCAAAATAATTTTTGTATTGGGCAACTTACTGCTTAATTCATCAATGTGTTTTTGTTTAAAAGGGTAGGGCTCTGAGGAAAGAAGCAGCAGTTTGCAGTTGGCAGTTTGCAGTTCGGCAATACTTACTTCAGGATACCTGGTTTTGTTTAAAAAAATATTTTGAAAGCCACATTGCAAAAGCATATCATTAATAAAAGTATCGCCACCAATAGTCATATAAGGCTTACGCCAGATTAAATAGGCTGTTTTAATTGGATTATCCATTTTTTGCAAATCCTTAAAACCGGTTTTAATTGTGAGGATGATTGATGCAGCTTTATTTTGTTTTCCGGTTAATGTGCCAATATCTTCAATCATCTGCAAAGCATCACTAAGGTTATTTACATCGGTTAACCAAACCGGGTAAGCTGCAGCCAGCTCTTCAATCTGTTCTTTTACGTTTTCTTCTTTATTGGCAATAATGAGGTTGGGTTGTAACTGCTTTATTTTATTAAGATTAACCGTTTTGGTACCGCCAATTTTTACTTTAGTGCTGAACCAGCTTGCCGGATGAATGCAAAACTTAGTGATAGCAGCTGTTTCGGTTTCCAATTCAAGATTAAATAATAATTCAGTTTGAGACGGAACCAGCGAAATTATTCTTTTGGGGATATAGTGGAGATCGGTTGTTTTTTGCAAAATCATGCTTAAAATTAGCAATATCCAAGGCATAAAAAAACTTCCACAGCAGCTTGACGTATCAAATAACTGTGGAAGTCTAACTTTTTAAACCAGCCAAGCACGAGCCGGTCTTTTCAGGATTCTTTTTCTGGAAATTGCTTTCATAAGGGGGTTACCTTATATGCAGAGTTCCTTAAATGATTTGTCCTGGTTTCAGTGTACTGTGTTCTTCATTTTCGCCATCATCGCTTTTTAAGGCATAGGCAGGATATTGGTTTTTCTTCGGTTTTTCGGCCATCATCGCTTTTTAGAGCATAAGCCAGGATATTGGTATTTTTGGTTTTTTGCCATCATCGCTTTTTAAAGCATAGGCAGGATATTGGTTTTTTTACTTTCAGATCATTTGGTTTTTCTAAGATCAGATCTTTAAGCGTATTTCGGTTATTTCAAAGAGTTAAAGAGAAGTTGACTGATATTGGATTGTT
>JANMWP010000375.1:0-1888 GCA_031394065.1 Chitinophagaceae bacterium | reverse complement strand
GGAGGATTTGAAATGGAAACGTATGTGGCGCACCATGCTTGATTTTAAAATAGCTGATGAGCCCCTGGCCAGGGAAATGAGTGGGCGGTTTTTAGAGATACTGCCAACAAAAAAAATACTTTTTCCGCATACCATTGAAATTTTGGATTACCTGAAAGAAAAAAATTATATGCTGCATTTGATTACCAATGGTTTTGAAAAAACACAGTGGAGCAAGTTGAATAACAGCGGGCTCAGCAATTACTTTACGCATGTAATAACATCTGAAGCCAGCAACAGCCTAAAACCTAAAAAGGAAATTTTTGATTTTGCGCTGGATAAGGCAAAATCGGCCCTAGCCGAAAGCATTATGATTGGTGATAACCTGGATGCGGATATACAGGGCGCCATGAATGCAGGCATGGATACGGTTTTTGTAAACCACATTAATGCAGTGACCAAAATAAAACCCACTTACACCGTTACCCATTTAAACCAACTGGAGAATATTTTTTAACCCAGAGGCATAAAAAAACCTTCCGGTAAGGAAGGTTAGAATTCTTTAAAGCGGGAAAATTACATATTTACCGTCTTGCTCTTGTCTTTGCAGCATCCTACTTTTGCTTTTTCGTCTTTTGTGCAGCAGGTTTTTCCTTTAGCACATTTTTTCTTTTTTCCTTTGTCGGCTAAAGCAACGCCGGTTACAAACAAAAATGCGGTAGCTAATAAAATTACTTTCTTCATGATTATATTTTTTATTGATTTTCTAAACGTAAAAATAGGGTAGAAATTGCAGCTAACCTACGGTTAATTGTTAATTTTTATAATGTGGCAATGATTGTTACTCCCCCTTTTACAACCTGGTTAAGCTCCACATTTACCTTTGTTCCAACGGGTAAAAGCAGGTCAACCCGGCTGCCAAACTTGATAAAGCCCATTTCTTCTGTCTGTTTTACCTTTTGGCCAACCTGTAAATAATTTACAATACGTTTTGCCAAAGCGCCGGCAATCTGCTTAACCAATATCTTGGTATTGTCTTTTTTTATAACTACAGAATGACGTTCATTATCGGTAGATGATTTGGGATGCCAGGCCACCAGGAATTTACCTTTGTGATACTGGTTGTAAACTACCTCGCCATCAATCGGGTTGCGGTTAACATGCACATTGGCCGGACTCATAAAAATAGAAACCTGCAGTCGTTTGTCTTTAAAATATTCCACATCGGTAATTTCTTCAATTACCACTACTTTTCCATCGGCCGGTGCAACTATGGCATTTTCGCTGATGGTTAACAGGCGGTTTGGAATACGAAAAAAAGATACCAGGAAAAGTAATGTGCCAAGTGTAATAAAAAAGATAAGTGCACACAACCACATCAACGAAGCACTGAAAAAATAAAATACCAGCAAATTAATTGCGCCAAAAATCAAAGTACCAATAGCAATGCTTTTATATCCTTCCCGGTGAATGGTCATTATTTTAAATTAAGCTGCAAAGATAAAGGGTTTGGGGTTATGGGTTTTGTGTTTGGAGTTTGGCCTTTCACTTGATGAAGAAGTACACAAAAACCCAAACGGCCGGCACTGCTACCAGCAAAGAATCAAACCGGTCTAAAAAGCCGCCATGGCCCGGCATAAAACTACCACTGTCTTTTACATCGGCCATACGTTTTAATTTGCTTTCTAACAAATCGCCGAGAGTGCCGAAAATGGCGCAGAGAGCTGGTATGATAAAACACATTGAATAATTTGGAGAAATCAAGACTCCTGGAAAATGGTGTTCCAAAAAACTGGATAAAATGAATTTCGCTGAAAACCCAATTACTATAATTGCTAATAATGCTCCTCCAACAGTTCCTTCCCAGGTTTTTTTAGGAGATATTTTTGTTAGTGGAGTTTTTCCAATA
>JANMWP010000374.1:0-3647 GCA_031394065.1 Chitinophagaceae bacterium | reverse complement strand
CCGCCAGCTTCATGCACACGCAGGTGAATGGCCGCCATTTCCAAATAAGGATCTACTTCTTCTTTAATGCGGATAAGGTGCCCGTTTTTTTCGAGGTCCAGTAAACATTCTTCCAGAGATTTGTAAGCCATGCGTATCTATTTCTACGCAAATGTAAAACACAATTGCAGGAGAATTGTTTTAAATAAGAAAACAATCAATTCACGGGTGACTCACCCTAAAAAAATTATTTTAGCAGTTTAAACATTTTTTTATGCGGTTAAATCAATGTCTTATCAGGAGTAAACGTTTATTTAAAAATAGTTAAAGGTTCTTTATACAGAGTAAGCATTTCTTTGTTTTGAATAAACATTTTCTTGTAAGGCTTAAACGTTTCTTTATACTGAATAAAGGTTTCTTTGTAAACAGTAAGCATTTCTTTGTGCAGCTTTCTAATTTAAGAAGATTGGCAAAAAACCATCGATGACTCACCGGATAGTCTATTTCTTCAGATACATAACTTCTTTTACCAGCTTAACCGTTCGGGGCACATCCGGTAAATAAAGTGCCACCAGGTTTGGGGCGTAGTGCATGGGCGCATCAACAGATGTTATCCTGCGGATGGGTGCATCTAAATAATCGAAGCCTTCTTTTTGTATGCGGTAGGTAATTTCGGAAGATACGGAGGCAAATGGCCACTGTTCTTCCACAATAACCAATCTGTTGGTCTTTTTAACGCTCTCCAGAATAGTAAACCAATCCAACGGACGGATGGTTGCCAGGTCAATCACTTCGGCTTCAATTCCTTCTTTAGCCAGTTCCTCAGCAGCACCTAAAGCCACTTTCATCATTTTATTAAAAGATACGATGGTAACATCTGTACCAGCTCTTTTTATAAATGCTTTACCAATGGGTAACAGGTATTCTTCTTCAGGCACTTCGCCTTTTTCGCCATACATCACTTCACTCTCCATAAAAATAACCGGGTCATCATCCCTAATGGCGCTTTTTAATAATCCTTTTGCATCATATGGGTTAGAGACGGAGATAACTTTCAATCCCGGAATATTGGCATACAAAGCTTCAAAAGCGGTTGAGTGTTGTGCCCCCAGCTGGCCGGCACTACCATTGGCACCCCTAAAAACAATTGGACAACCAACCTGTCCGCCACTCATTGCCAGCATTTTAGAAGCGGTATTTAATATCTGATCCAAAGACAGTACAGCAAAATTCCAGGTCATGTATTCAACTATCGGGCGCAGGCCGCTTTGTGCCGCACCCACTGCAATTGCGGTAAATCCAAGCTCAGCAATGGGCGTATCAATTATTCTTTTTTCACCAAACTCATCCAGCATACCCTGACTTACTTTATAAGCACCATTATATTCTGCAACCTCCTCACCCATTAAAAAAACCGTTTCGTCTCTACGCATTTCTTCCTGCATGGCTTCTCTAAGGGCTTCTCTAAAGGCAATTTGTCGCATTGGTCTGTTTTATTTATGAGTTGCAAATTTATCTTATCACAGGGAGATGAGCAAATTGATATTTAGTTGGGAATACATCAGTTTGAAAAGCTGTCAGTCTGTACTGAGTTTGTCGAAGTGTTGTCGAAGACGGGTTAGTTTTATATAGCCCCGGTTTCGACAGGCTCAACCTGACAGTAAAATTGTTAAAGAGGATTTCAAACTGGTACACTACCACTTAGTTAAAATATGATTGATAAAAAAAACCGCCTTTAAAAAAGACGGTTTAATTATATTTAATACTGTTTAATTCAGCAACTCCGAAAGTTTATCGGTTAGTTTTTTACCAAACAGGTTTTTGGCGATGATCTTGCCTTCCTTATCTAATAATAAATTTGCCGGTATTGCTTTGATATAATATTGCTCTGATGTGGAATTTTTCCAACCTTGTAAATCACTTACCTGTTTCCAGATTAATCCATCATCTACAATTGCTTTTTTCCATTTAGTGGTACCTTTTTCATTGTCATAGGAAACACCAAATATTTCAAATCCTTTTGTATTAAAATCCTGGTATGCTTTTACAATATTCGGATTCTCTTTGCGGCATGGGCCGCACCAACTTGCCCAAAAATCTACCAGCACATATTTCCCTTTCAGGGATGATAAACTCAATGATTTTCCGGTTGTATCTAACTGTGTAATATCCGGTGCTACCTGGCCTATTGCAACGGTTTTATAAATATCAAGCATTTTTTTTACAGCCACGCCTGTCTCAGAATTTTTTATTAAAGCAGATAGTACATTGTATAATGGTTCTACTTCATCTGCCTCGGCATAATAACCAAAGTTTTCTGTTATTGCCATGGCACTGCGTAATGCCGCAGGATTAGCCAATACAAAATGCTTAATGAAACTCCTTTTCCGTACTGTCATCGCCTGTTCAAGTTCATCAAGACTGTCAACCCTGGCCTGATCTTTTGCTTCATAGGCTTTGTCATAAGCTTCATAATATATTTTTTCTTCTTCGCTTACAGGTTTAAGAAAAATTGCTAATTTTTTATCGTCATTATTTAAAAGAGAACCGGAAATGTTCAGGTCTTTAAATTTATCGCCATCCCCGTTTATTTTAATTTTTCCCGGTTCAACAAAAAAACGTAAATTATTATCGTTATGATCTTTTAAAAACAGAAAGGCTGTAGAAGCTTTTGTTACATATCCTTTAAATGTAAAAGAGCCGTTGTTAATAGTAGCTGAATCTTTTACAGCGCCATTCTCTCTATATATTGTCAGGAAAATTTTTCCGCTTTTTACTTTTTCAAATTTGCCGGAAATACTGAATGCTGAATCAGTTTTTTGTGCATTAACTGCCAATGTTGTTAAAAAAATAAAAGGCAATAATAATTTCTTCATAATTCTAATTTAGTTGTAGAAGGTATTACAATAATGGTGCTTGTTGTTACCATTTATAAAAATGTTCCGGTAAGAAATGTTTATTAAGTTAATAAGTTGATTATACATTTCAATTACCATTGCACTGGCACCACCTCCTCCATTGCGCCCCCTAACCCCCTGAAGGGGGAATTGGACTCTACATATTCTGGATTACCATGGCAGAAGCTCCACCACCCCCATTACAAATTCCTGCAGCACCGTATTTTGCATTGTTTTGTTTTAAAACATGCAGCAACGTAACAATGATTCTTGCACCGCTACAACCTAATGGATGGCCCAAAGAAACAGCCCCGCCATTCACATTCACCGTTGCAGGATCAAGTTTCATACGCCTGCTGTTTTCTATGCCAACAACAGCAAATGCTTCGTTCAGTTCCCAATAAGCAATGTCTTCCATTTGTAAACCCGCTTTTGCTACCGCTTTGGATACAGCAATAGCCGGCGTTGTTGTAAACCATTCAGGAGCCTGTTCTGCATCAACATAACTTAAAATTTTTGCTATAGGTTTTAAACCAAGTTCATCTGCTTTTTCTTTACTCATTAAAACCAATGCAGCAGCTCCGTCATTCATGGTAGATGCGTTGGCAGCAGTAACGGTTCCATCTTTTTGAAAAGCACCTTTCAATTCAGGTATTTTATCAAACTTAACATTAAATGGTTCTTCATCTTTTGCAAATAAAACCGGATCTCCTTTGCGCTGTGGAATCTCAACCGGCACAATTTCAGCTGCAAACTTTCCCCCTGCTGTTG
>JANMWP010000372.1:0-10572 GCA_031394065.1 Chitinophagaceae bacterium | reverse complement strand
GCACTGGCAATTATTGTGCGTAAAGAATTGCTGATACCCATTTTTTGTTTTGTGTTTTTGGTAGAGAATTTAAGTGTGATGATTCAGGTAGGCTATTTTAAATATACCAGGCGAAAGTATGGCGAAGGGCGGCGTGTTTTTTTAATGAGCCCGCTGCATCATCATTACCAGAAGCTCGGTTATCACGAAAGTAAAATAGCAGTGCGTTTTTGGATTATAACAATATTAAGTGTGGTTTTAGCAATAGGAACGCTGAAACTTCGATAAAAAAGTTTCTGAAAAACCAAACTGGCATTTACTAATTGTTGATGCTAAGTTTTTCAACCTGACCAATATCCCTTGTAAGACAACCAGTTCAGACTGTTTGAAAACTTGACCTGTTAAATTCTATGCTGTTGAAGAACCATTTTTTACTTCCTGTTGAAGTATAAAATCAATTGCATGTACATGAAGAAAAGATTAGTCATACTGGGTGCCGGCGAAAGCGGAGTAGGCACAGCTTTGCTTGCAAAGCAAAAAGGGTATGATGTGTTTGTAAGTGATGGCGGATCCATCAAAGAGCATTACCGGATGGAATTAAAAGAAAATGAAATTGAGTTTGAAGAAGCTCATCATTCAGCCGAAAGGATTTTAAATGCGGATGAAGTAATGAAAAGTCCCGGTATTCCGGAAAAAAATGAATTGGTAAAGCAGGTACGTTTAAAAAAAATTGATGTGATTAGCGAAATAGAATTTGCTTACCGGTACAAAGGCAACAGTAAAATTATTGCCATTACCGGCAGTAATGGTAAAACAACCACCACTGCATTAACCTATCATATCTGTAAAACAGCCGGTACCGATTGTGCTATGGTAGGTAATGTGGGGTATTCATTTGCAAAGCAGGTGGCCCTCAATCCAAAAGCATTATATGTTGCTGAAATAAGTTCTTTTCAACTGGATGATATAAAAACATTCAGGCCCGATGTAGCGGTGATGACAAACATCACTGAAGATCATCTGGACAGATATGATTACAAATTCGAAAACTATATAAGCAGTAAGTACAGGATAACAATGAATCAACAGCATGACGATGTTTTTATTTATAATCTCGATGATGCAGTCACTGTGAAAACAATAAACAATTATCCCATTAAATCAACACTAGCCCCAATCACTATGAGTAAACAACTGCCACAAGGTGCCTATTTGCAGAATGCAAAAATGCACTTAAAATGGAAAGGCGAAGAGATGCAGATGAGTATTGAAGATTTTGCCTTAAAAGGAAAACACAATCAATACAACAGTATGGCTGCAAGTTTGGCTGCTACGGCGGTTGACATCCGAAAGGAAAAAATAAGAGAGGCCCTGCAAACTTTTGAAAGCCTGGAACACAGGATGGAAACTGTTGCAACTATTAAAAATGTTGAATTCATCAACGACAGTAAAGCCACTAACGTTAACAGTACTTGGTTTGCATTGGAGAGTATGGAAAAACCGGTGATTTTAATTCTGGGTGGAGTAGATAAGGGCAATGATTATTCCTTATTAACAGAGCTGGTAAAGGAAAAAGTAAAAGCCATTGTTTGTATGGGAACTGAGAACAGAAAAATTCATGAAACATTTGGAGATATTGTGCCACTGATGGTGAATACAGAAAATGCAAAAGATGCAGTACAGTCGGCTTTTCATTTTGCCAGTAAAGGCGATGTGGTTTTATTAAGTCCCGCCTGTGCAAGTTTTGATCTGTTTAAAAATTATGAAGACAGAGGCAATCAGTTTAAGCAGGCAGTGAAGGAGTTGTAGAGACCGGCCCCACCTATCCTCCCCCAAGGGGAGGGAAATGGCGAAGAGGGAAGCGAAGATGAATAAAAAATAATGTTGAAATGCTTAACAATAAATGCTGATTAAAAAACCAATGCCCGGCCTCCCTCTCTTCGGGAGAGGGAACGAGGGAGAGGCTATATGTCTGAACAAATAAACATAAAAACATTTTTTACACCCAACCTGAGTAACATGGGTGGCAATTTGGTTAGCAAAACCAAAGGCGACCGTGTTATTTGGGGCATTGTGATTATACTTACGTTGGTGAGTTTGCTGGTTGTTTACAGCAGTACTGGTTCACTGGCATATAAATATAGCCGCAGTACCGAAAGTTACCTCTTCAAACAATTTGGATTTATAATTCTTGGAGTGTTAATCATTTATTTTGCACACCGGGTTAACTATACCATTTATTCAAGAATTGCGCTGCCGTTATTTGTGCTGTCAATTTTATTGTTGATCTATACACTTTTTTTCGGACAAACATTAAATGCCGGAACACGCTGGATAAAACTGCCGGTTATTAACATGACTTTTCAGACATCAGATCTGGCTAAACTGTCGTTGTTTATGTATTTAAGCAGGCAGTTAAGCCGCAAGCAGGCTGTTATTAAAGATTTTAAAAAAGGATTTTTACCCATCATCATTCCGGTTGCAATAATTTGTGTATTGATTGTACCGGCCAATCTTTCAACAGCATTGCTTATTGGAGGCACCAGCATACTTATCATGTTTATCGGCAGGGTTAGTACCAAACATATTTTACTTACCATCGGTATTATAATGATACCAATACTTATTTTATTTTCTGTTGCTGTAAGCACGTATGATAAAACAGAACATCGTGCAAAAGATATTCCTGCAATATTTTCTGTTGGACGAATGCCCACCTGGATAGGCCGTATACAAACATTTATGTACAGCAATAAAGAAGATGCCAATGAAAAATTGTTTCAGATAAACCAGGCAAAAATTGCCATTGCAAAAGGCAGCTGGTTTGGCCTTGGCCCGGGTAACAGCCAGGCACGTAATTTTTTACCACACTCTTACAGTGATTTTATTTTTGCGATTATATTGGAAGAGTATGGTTTGTTCGGCGGCATGTTTATGGTGTTTATTTATTTGTTGTTTCTCTATCGATGTATCAGGCTGTACCGTAAATGCCCGTATGCATTTGGTGCATTTCTGGCACTGGCACTAAGTTTTATGCTGGTGATACAGGCCATAGCAAACATGGGCGTTAATGTAAATATTTTTCCAAACACCGGTGTTACATTACCGCTGGTGAGTATGGGGGGAAGTAGTTTTTTGTTTACGTGTTTGTCGATTGGTATTATTTTAAGTGTGGCAAGAAATGTTGAGCAACTCGAAGGGCAGACCCCCTCCGCCCCCTGAAGGGGGAACTGATTATGGAGAAGATTAACGTGCAGAAAACAGAATTTGAATTGTATATAAATGAATGATGATAAAAACCTAAAAGCTGCTTTAGTTCCCCCTTTAGGGGGCGGAGGGGGTAAGGGCAGGGGGGCTCGGATTATCATCGCAGGCGGCGGAACCGGTGGTCACATTTTTCCGGCAATTGCAATTGCAAATGCCATTTTAAAACTGGAGCCACAAACTGAAATATTATTTGTTGGTGCCAAAGGAAAAATGGAAATGGAAAAGATACCGCAGGCAGGCTTTAAAATTGAAGGATTAGATATAGCAGGTTTTAACAGAAGCTCTTTGATAAAAAATATTGGACTACCGGTTAAGCTTTTAAAAAGTTTTTTTCAGGTAAGAAAGATCTTAAAATCGTTTAAGCCAACAGCAGCAATTGGTGTAGGTGGCTATTCCAGTTTTCCTGTACTAAGAACGGCACAGGCAAATGAAATTCCTGCTTTTATTCATGAGAGTAATTCTTTTGCGGGAAAAGCGAATATCATGTTAGGCAGAAAAGCCAAAAAGATTTTTGTTGCCAGCGATGGGATGGAAAAATTCTTTCCGGCCAATAAAGTTATGATAACCGGAAATCCTGTAAGAGCAAGCATTTCAAAAAGTGTAGTTACAAGAGAAGAAGGGATTAAGTTTTTTGGATTGGATCCTGCAAAAAAAACAGTGTTGTCAGTTGGTGGCAGCCTGGGTGCAAAAAGTATTAATGAGGCGTTAGATAAAAACCTGGATCTGTTTGAAGAGAACAACCTGCAACTGATTTGGCAAACCGGTAAATCTTATGTTGAAAAAGCGATGCATGCTGCAAAGCATAAACCTGGTATTTGGGTAAATGATTTTATTAACCAGATGGAAAATGCTTATGCAGCAGCCGACCTGGTGATAAGCAGAAGCGGTGCCATGGCAATTGCTGAATTGTGTGTGATGAAGAAAGCGGTGATTTTTGTGCCGTTTCCTTTTGCAGCCGAAGATCATCAAACGGTAAATGCACAAAATTTAGTTAATAAAAATGCAGGCATAATGATAAAAGACAATGAAGCGTTAAACCAGTTGGTGCCTTCCATTATTGCCTTATCTAAAGATGAAAATAAACAACAGGAATTAAAAAGCAATATCAGTAAACTGGCTATTACAAATGCCGATGAAATTATTGCAAAAGAAATATTGAAACTGATTTAATGATGGAGATTAAGGATATAAAAAGAGTTTATTTTTTGGGTATTGGTGGTATTGGCATGAGTGCATTGGCCAGGTATTTTAATGAAAGGGGCGTTGCAGTAAGTGGCTATGATAAAACAGAAACTGTTTTAACAAAGAAACTTGCGGTAGAAGGAATTGCAATTCATTACGAAGATAATATTGAGTTCATTGACAAGGCGGCTGAATTGGTAGTGTACACGCCTGCTGTGCCGAAAGACCACAAAGAGTTGAATTATTTTTTGCAAAATAATTACAACCTGGTAAAACGGAGTGAAGTGCTGGGGGCTATAACAAACAGTTCTTATAATATATGTATAGCCGGTACACATGGTAAAACAACTACCAGTACCATGGTTGCACATATACTGAGGCACAGTGGTTATGGATGTAATGCTTTTTTGGGTGGAATTGCTGTTAACTACAATTCAAACTTTTGGAGTAATAAAAAAAATGTGAGTGTAGTAGAAGCAGATGAATACGACCGTAGTTTTTTGAAATTAAATCCTGATGTGGCTATTATCAGTTCTATGGATCCTGATCACCTGGATATTTACGGTACTACCGAAAATATGGAACAGGCGTTCATCGATTTTTCTGCCAGGATAAAACCCGGGGGATTGTTGCTGAGTAAATACGGCCTGAAAAGAACTGATGATCTGAAAGCACATGAGCATCTTACTTTTCATTTACAAAACGAAAATGCAAGTGTGTATGCAGCTAATATAAAAATAAACAGAGGGAGTTACCAGTTTGATGTGTTGATGCAATATTGGGAATTAAAAGATGTGCTGTTGAATATGGGCGGACTGCATAATATTGAAAATATGATTGCAGCCATCTCGGTGGCGCATTACCTGGAAGTTGATAATGATAAAATACGGGAGGCGGTTGCAGCTTTCAAGGGTGTAAAAAGAAGGTTTGAATACATCATCAAAAATGATGAGCAGGTGATGGTAGATGATTATGCACATCATCCCGAAGAGTTGAGGGCATTGTTATCGGGTGCAAAAGATCTGTTTCCAGAAGTGAAATGTACCGTGATCTTTCAGCCGCACCTGTACAGCCGCACCAATGATTTTTCGGATGGCTTTGCAGAAACACTTGACATGGCTGATGAAGTTATTTTGTTACCAATTTATCCGGCAAGAGAATTACCGATGGAAGGAGTTAACAGCGAAATGATTGTAAGCAGAATGAAAAATAAAAATAAAATGGTTTTAAGTAAGACTGAAGTATTGGAATGGATAAAAAATAATAAGACTGAATTATTGATTACAGCCGGTGCCGGCGATATTGATACTTTGATTGAACCGATAAAAAAAATTTTAAACAACAGACTTGGGGCTTAACAGACGATATAGTTTTAAAAATATAATGCTGGCAATCTTTTGGATTGCACTGGGCGGAGCTACCGTTTTTTTACTGGGTGCCGGTATTAAAACTAAAGCAGCACACCTGTGCAAAGGAATTGAAATCAGCATACATGGTGTAAGTAATAATTTTTTTGTTGATAAAAAAGATATTCTGAATACTGTTACCGCCATAGAAAAAACAAATCCGGTTGGAAAAGCTATTGGCAATTTTAATTTAAAAATGCTGGAGGCTGAACTTGAGAAAAATGTCTGGGTAAAATCAGCCGAACTGTTCTTTGACAATAATGAAACACTGCAGGTTACCGTGCAGGAACGGGAGCCCATCGCAAGGATATTTACAACAACTGCTATCACATTTTATATTGATGATGAATTGATGATACTGCCGTTGAGCGATAAATTTTCGGCAAGATTACCGGTGTTCACCAGTTTCCCATCTGATAAAAAAGTGCTTACAAAAGCCGACAGCAGTTTATTGATGGATATTAAAACAATCAGCCTTGCTGTACAAAAAGATTCATTCAGTATGGCCATGATTGACCAGATTGATATAACGGTACAGCACTCATTTGAAATGATACCAAAGATCGGTAACCAGCTGATTGTATTTGGCGATGCAACCGATGTTGATTTAAAACTTGAAAAACTGAAAATGTTTTATAAAGAGATTATGGTTAAAGCAGGGTGGAATAATTACAGTGTTATTAATCTTGCTTATAAAAACCAGGTGGTTGCAAAAAGAAAGGGAGCAGAAGATATTGCCGCCGATTCTTTAAGAACATTACAGATGATGCAGCTGATTGCCGACCGTACACAAAGACAGGTTAATGATTCTTTACAAACCATTCAGATGGATACTGAACGTAATACTGTTGACAGTACCATGATTCAGCAATCTATACAACGGGATGATAATGATGAATCGCCGGCTGCTAATAAATTGCCAGCTCAACCGGCAGCACAAAATGCACAGCCGGTAATAAGTAATGCAAAACCTGCAACGCACAGTGTACCGCAGACTGTTAAGCCGGTAGCAAAACCAATTTTAAAACCGGTACAAAAACCTGTACTGGTAAAGAAAGACACAAAACAACCAAAAGCTGTTATGCAAAATAAAAAACAACAATAAAACTAACATACTCATTTAAACAAACACAACACAAACACAAAACATAATCTTTATGAATCAGGAACAACCCATCATCGTAGGTCTCGATATCGGCACAACAAAAATTGCTGCCATAGCCGGACGTAAAAATGAGTACGGCAAGCTGGAAATACTTGGCTTTGGCCGTGCTAACAGTAATGGTGTACAACACGGTATGGTGTTGAACATCGATCAAACCATAAAAGCCATTGAACTGGCTTTAAAAAACTGTTACGACTCCAACCCCAACCTGGAAATTGGAGAAGTATATGTTGGTATTGCAGGGCATCATATAAAAAGTCTGCAAACCCGTGGCGATATTGTTCGCCAGAGTATTGAAGAAGAAATAAGACAGGAAGAGATTGACCGGCTGATTGCCGATCAATACCGCACCTACATTCCCGCAGGTGATCAGATCATTGATGTGATACCGCAGGAATTTACGGTAGATAATTTTCAGAATATACCAAACCCCATTGGTTACAGCGGCGTAAAAGTGGGCGCCAATTTTCATATTATCACCGGCGATAAAAATGCCATTCGCAATATTAACCGCAGTGTTGATAAAGCCGGATTGATAACAAAAGATTTGGTGTTGCAACCGCTTGCCTCTGCAGCTGCAGTTATGTGCGATCAGGACCTGGAAGCCGGTGTTGCTATTGTAGATATTGGTGGCGGTACAACTGACCTGGCTGTTTTTTATGAAGGCATTTTAAAACATACCGCCGTAATTCCATTTGGTGGCGAAAACATTACCAATGATATAAAGAACGGATTGGGCGTTTTAAAAACACAGGCCGAGCAAATGAAAATTCAGTTTGGCAGTGCCTTAAGCGATGAAGCAAAAGCCAATGCATTTATTACCATACCGGGTTTGCGTGGTATGGCACCAAAAGAAATTTCGGTAAAAAATCTTGCGAGCATCATCCAGGCACGTATGAGTGAGATCATGGATTTTGTAAG
Organism: Chitinophagaceae bacterium; assembly: GCA_031394065.1. Lineage (GTDB taxonomy): Bacteria > Bacteroidota > Bacteroidia > Chitinophagales > Chitinophagaceae > Ferruginibacter. Next base: position 2,652 of record JANMWP010000372.1, on the reverse strand, counting down.
CTATCATTTAAAGCAGGTGGGCCTGGATACCAAACTGCTGAATGGCGGTGTGATACTTACCGGTGGCGGGTCTCAACTTAAACATTTAATTCAGTTAACAGAATATGTTACCGGGTTGAATGCAAGAATCGGTTATCCTAATGAACATTTGGCCGGCGGACATATTGAAGAACTGGCCAAGCCCATGTACAGCACCTGTATTGGTTTAATACTGAAAGGCTATAATGATTACGAAAACAAAAACAAACAATTTGAAGAGCAGTTTAAAAGAATTGAAATACCAGGCTCTTTACAGCAGCAACCGGTTGATGAAACTTTAGATGTAGCTGATGAAAATGGTCCCGTAAAAATTAAACAACGCAAATCGTTGAAGAATTTTATGGACGGATTTAAGAATGGTTTGATTGATCTGTTTAAGGAAGAGGAGGATGCGAAGTTGTAGGCGGCCCCTCCTAACCTCCCCGGAGGGGAGGAACAGGGCACAGGTTTAATAAAATATGAGTTCTTTTAATTACTATACTACATTAACCATTATTTTTTATGCAGCGATACAAAAAAACTGCATGTAACTGCTGGTTCCAATTCCTCCCCTCTGGGGAGGTTAGGAGGGGCCGCTTAAATTTTTTATTATGATACATTTTGATTTGCCTAAAGATCAATCCTCCATCATCAAGGTAATTGGTGTGGGTGGTGGCGGAAGCAATGCGGTAAACCACATGTTTTCGCAAAATATCGAAGGTGTGAATTTTATCATCTGCAATACAGATGCACAGGCAATTGCACAAAGCAAAGTGCCAAATAAAATTCAGCTGGGACCACATTTAACACAGGGCCTTGGCGCCGGTGCCAATCCCGAAATTGGCCGCCAGGCTACAGAAGAAAGCCTGGAAGAAATAAAACGGATACTGGAAGTGAATACAAAAATGGCATTCATCACCGCCGGTATGGGTGGCGGAACCGGTACTGGTGGTGCGCCTATTCTGGCAAAAATCTGCAAAGACCTGGGCATACTTACTGTGGGTATTGTTACCACACCATTTGCTTATGAAGGCAAAAAAAGAATTGCACAGGCAGAAGAAGGTGTGATGCTGTTAAAAAATCATGTTGATACTTTACTCGTAATAAGCAATGATAAACTGCGCCACCAGTTTGGAAATTTAAAAATGAAAGAAGCATTTGCAAAAGCCGATAATGTTTTGGCAACTGCTGCAAAATGTATAACCGATGTAATCAGTACAACCGGCCAGATCAACGTGGATTTTGCGGATGTATGTACTGTGATGACCAATGGCGGCGTGGCCATTTTAGGAAGTGCTGCAGAAGAAGGAGAGAACAGGGCACAGATGGCCATTGAGAATGCAATCAACTCACCGCTGCTTAATGATAATGATATACGTGGTGCTAAATGGATTCTGATCAATATCAATTCATCGGAAGGGGAACATGAATTTACAATGGATGAAGTGGAAATTATACAAAACTATTTATTGAGCCAGGCCGGCGAGGGAACAGATGTGATTTTAGGTTTGGGGTATGATAACAATTTGGGCGGAAAGATCGGTATCACATTGATTGCAACAGGGTTTGATCATAAAGACCCTTTTGAGAAAAAAACAGAAACAAAAAATGAAAAGAAAGATGAAAAAATTGTAATGACGCTGGAGATGCCGGTTAAAGAAGAGAAAAAAATAATGCAGCAACCTGTTTTACAATTTGATGAGAAAGATGAAGAAGAACAGATTGCTGAAATTACAGAGCCAATGGCAATACAACCGGTTGAAGATGACCTGATGCCAACATTAAAAGAAACAACAGAAGAAATTACAATGGTGAAATTACCAAGTAAAATTACTGGGGATAAAATGGATACAGCTCCTGTGTTTTTTGAAATATCTTCGGCCACAGATCAGATTCCAATAATTGAATTTGATATTCCACAAAGTCCTCCACCCGTTGATAAACCAGCAAAAGTTTCAAAAGAAATTACGGTAATTAATAAAGATGCTAGCACCCCTCCTTCGTCTGGAGGGTATTTGGCTAAACCTGCACAAATTTATGTGGAGGAGCAGCCTGAACCAGAATCCAATTCGATTGATGAGCTACTACCCGTGCAGGAAGATCAACAGGAAGACGAACCTGTAATTGAAATGCAACTGGTAGTTAAATCCCATCAAGCGGCGGAGGAGGAGCAACATGTACAAACAACTCAACCCATCATGATTTCCGATGTTGAGGAGCCTGCCATGCAGGACGAAACAGAGGATCTTCGGCGCAGGGCGATGGATCGGATTGCAAAACTGCGTAACCTGTCGTTCAACATTAACGCAGCCGATCCTAATAATGAGTTTGAAACGGTGCCTGCTTACCTTCGCCGCAACATGGAATTACACAATTCCATTGCGGATGTTGAAAGCTTTTACAGCAACTACACGGTTAAGACTGACGAAAACAATCAGTCGGAGATCAGTACAATCAACAGTTTTTTAGAAGGGAAAAAACCTGATTAAAATAATGATGCCCATTACGCCAACGACGTAATGGGCATTTAAGTTTGTTTGTGTTTGGTACTATGAGTAAAAAGCCCCGTCTGTTAAGGCGGGGCTTCGTTTATTATTTAATTTTTTTTTTAGTTTTTTGTACTGTCTGCTTTTG
>JANMWP010000264.1:0-8299 GCA_031394065.1 Chitinophagaceae bacterium | reverse complement strand
CCCCCTTCGGGGGAGGAAATGGAGAAGACTATGTTTGAGATCTTAGCGGTTTTGAATTTTGTTTAATTTATAAAAAAGAACTTTAAATTTTATACAGCCCCTTCGCTCTCCTTCCCCTTCGGGGAAGGGTTGGGATGGGGCCTAAAGATTATTATTTATCGCATCCTGTGTTCTGTCAATTCCAAAACTTAAGAAGCAGCCAATATAAATAAACCGTTTTGATGGCGGTGTTACAGGTTCTTTGCGTGTTCCGGCATTGTTGTAATTGTAATTGAAAACCTGCTTTTGTCCCAGTACATTATTAATACCCAATACCCATACAACAAATGCTTTTGGATTTTTTTTGCCAATGCTCGGTAAATAATTTACACTAAAGCTCATGCTGTTGTAGTTGATGGTTTTTCCGGCATCGGCAATAATATATTTACTTCGTATATTATCATAAGCAAAATGATAATAAGGCCGGCCTGTTGCAAAATTGTAGCTTAAATTAAAACCTGTTTTCCATGGCAAAACAAATTTCTTTACAACAAATGCGGCTGTATGGTTGGCAGCAAACGATGGAGTGATTGCCTGTGGGTAATTTAAAAAATCTCTTTTGGTATCTAAGTAAGAATAGGATATCCAGTAATCAACATTCTTAAATGTTTTTTTATCCCTGAAGAAAAACTCCAACCCCGTTGCATGGCCAAAACCATTGTTATTGGTTGCCACTTCTCTGCCGGTTGGCGAGGTTGATGTTTTATACAGATCAGTATATTTTTTATAAAATGCTTCTACCCTGAAAGTGCGTGCGTTGCTGATTTTTTGATACTGTAGTATATAATGTGCAGCTCTTGAATAATCAATGCTGGCAATGGTTGGCAGGTATTTTCTTTCGGGATTTTGATAAAATAATCCATACGCAAATGATGCCTGGCTATTATCCGGAAACTTATAAGCAACCGATAAACGTGGAGCAACATTCCATTTATTAACTACCTGCGAATGCTCTACCCTGCCACCAATTTTCGCTGCCAGGCTATTGGTAATAAAAACATCTGCCTCAGCAAAAACAGATTCAAGATTATCTGTTACCGATTCAGTAAACTTACTGCCATCATACAAGGTATAGGTCGATTTTTCCTTACTATAAAAATAATCGGCACCAAAACGAATAACATTTAAACCGTTTAATTTTTTATCCAGCACAAATCTTGCCTGAGCGTATTGCGCCCTGTTATTCAGTTTAAAATTTTTAAACGCATAAAACGAAGGATTGGTAATTACCTGCTTTTGATTATTGGCATCCTGCAGTTCATTGATGATATCATCTTTGTTGGTGCTGTAGCTGATACCGGTTGTGAGCTTCCAGCCCATTCCAAAATTTTCACGCCAGTTAATGTTCTGGTACGTATTTAAATTTTCAATGGAAAACGCATCTTTTAATACAATTGAATCTATATCACTGCTTCTAAAACCTGTTTTATTGGCGCTGATATAGCCATAGTATTTTATAAAGCCGCCGCTTTTAGTTTTAATTCTGAAATTGGCATCGCCCTGGTGATATACCGGTATTTGAAAAAAATCCTGCTTCTGTTTATTAATGGCGAAACCAAGCCAGAGGTTTGTATAATTATATGAAACGCCCCAGGATGATTTTTTATCTTTTGCTAAATGTTGAATTCCACCACCAACACCAATAACAGATATTGCCAGATCAGCTTCTGTTTTTTCAGGCAAATCTTTACTTTCTAAAATTAAAGCCGAAGAAAGTGCCTGGCCGTACAATGCCGAATAGCCGCCCGTACTAAAAATGGTCCCTTTAAATAAAAATGGATTAAACCTTCCACGTTGAGCAATACCCGGAGTGCTGCTGTAAAAAAAATTATTTACCAGGTTACCATCCATATAGATCTTACTCTCCGTTGCCGATCCTCCCCTAACAAACAATCCCTCACTCTCACCCACCTGCTGGGTACCTGGCAAGCTTTTAAAAGCACTGGTAACATCACCGTTGGCGCTTGGCGTAGTTACAATATCCAGAGCCGATAAAACGGCCCCTTTAGTTTTATCGCTGGCAACAAAGGAACCAGCAGATATAATAACTGCCTTTAATTCGGTAACCAGCTCTTTCATAGATAAATTTAGTGTAATGTTAGCAGATTCAATGTTTATTTCCTGCTCAAAGGGTTTGTAACCAATTATAGATGTTTCTAATGTCTGTTTGCCTTTTTCGGTAGTGGTAAAAGAAAAATTGCCAAGTGAATCACTGGTTGCCCCATCGTATGTATTCTTTAAAGCAATACTTACTCCACTAACCGGCTTACCCTTGTTGTCAGTAATTTTTCCGGTAATTTTTATCTGCGCATTAGCAGATAAACCCAGTATCAAAATAAGTAATGTAAATACCCTTTTCATTCTTTGTAATTTTATACAAACGTAAAGTAGTTTATTTTATAAACCAAATATTTTTTAAAATAAATTTTTATTTAGAGTTAAAACACAGGTCAGAATTACAGTTTTATTTTCGTTCTAATTAGCTGACTATCAAGTATATAAATGGTGCTCGACTACCTGCTTTAAGTTGGCCTTCCAGCGTATTAACTTATCAACATCATTAAAATTTTATTTTTTTATGTGGGCTGAAATTGTAATTTAGCAATAGAATTTAATGGGTTAGTAAGTACAAAGGGTCAGCAGCAATGTTGACCCTTTTACTTTGCAGTCTCCCCCCAAGAGCTATCGCTCGTTCCTTTGCAGGAACTCCTTTGAAGAGGAAACCCGAAGAAAAGTTCTCAAATATTTAAACTAATATTTAAAAAATTCCTTTTGCAAATTTTCTCTAATCATTCTTTTTGACTTTTTTTCTGCAATGAAAAGTTTCTAATCTACATTCGTACTTTGTAAATTTTAATTTGAAGATGAGTAAAACTAAATCCGCGTTTTTTTGTCAGAGCTGTGGTTACGAAAGTGCTAAATGGTTGGGTAAGTGCCCGGGCTGTAATACCTGGAATACTTTTGTAGAAGAAGTAATTGTGAAAGGAAGCGACAAAAAAGAAAAAGACGAATGGCGTGATTACTCCGGATTGGGAAAACAAAAAACCATTTCAATAAATGATGTAAGCAGTGCCGAAGAAAAAAGAATTTTAACAACGGATGCTGAATTAAACCGGGTACTTGGCGGAGGAATAGTTTTGGGCAGTATTGTATTGGTTGCCGGTGAACCGGGCATTGGTAAATCAACTTTGTTTTTACAACTTGGCTTACAACTTAAAGATGTTGTAACACTATATATAAGTGGCGAAGAAAGTGAGCAGCAAATAAAAATGCGTGCCGACCGTATCGGCATCAACAGCGAAAACTTTTATATTCTTACCGAAACAGGTACACAAACAATTTTTCAGGAAATAAAAAAACTGAATCCACAACTGGTTATTGTAGATTCTATTCAAACCCTGCAATCGCCTTTTGTTGAAAGTGGTGCAGGCAGCATCAGCCAGATAAGAGAAACAGCTGGTGAACTGCAGCGCTTTGCCAAAGAAAGCAACACACCGGTTTTTTTAATTGGCCATATTACCAAAGATGGCGCTATTGCCGGACCAAAAATTCTGGAGCATATGGTAGATACAGTTTTACAGTTTGAAGGCGATCAGCATTATGCATACCGCATTTTAAGAACGCTTAAAAACCGCTTTGGCTCTACATCTGAGCTGGGTATATATGAAATGACAGGAACCGGTATGAGGGCCGTAAACAATCCATCTGAATTATTAATTACGCAAAAAGAAGAACAACTTAGCGGCATTGCCATTGCTGCAACTATGGAAGGCATGCGCCCTTTATTAATTGAAGGGCAGGCATTGGTAACACAAAGTGTTTACGGTACACCGCAGCGAACCGTAAGTGGTTTTGATCTGCGTCGCCTGCAATTATTATTAGCCGTGTTGGAAAAAAGAGGTGGATTTCATTTTGGCGTAAAAGATGTTTTTATAAATATTGCCGGCGGTATAAAAGTAGAAGACCCTTCTATTGATCTTGCAATTGTAAGTGCCTTGTTAAGCAGTTACGAAGACACACCCATTAACCAGCATTATTGTTTTGCAGGTGAAGTTGGTTTAAGCGGAGAGATAAGAGCCGTTAACCGGATTGAACAACGCATTGCTGAAGCAGAGAAATTAGGTTTTGAAAAGATCGTTGTAAGTAAGTACAACTCTAAATCGCTAGGCAAACAAAAATTTAATATTGAAGTAGTGCCCTTGGGTAAGGTTGAAGAATTATACCAATATTTATTTTAACTTGTTATAGTAATTATTTTATATGATCGCCCAACTAAAAAATATCTTCAGCAGCACCATGCATCTTTTCTACCCGCATGTATGTACCGGTTGTGGATCTGATTTATTGCAGGAGGATAACCTGCTTTGCCTGAAATGCATTCATAATTTACCACACACAAATTTTGCTGCGCTGGCAAATAATCAAATTGAAAAAGATTTTTGGGGCAGGATTCCGTTAACAGCTGCTTACAGCCAGTTTTATTTTGCAAAAGAATTTTTAATGCAGCATCTTATTCATCAGCTTAAATATAAAGGCGATACCAAAATTGGTTTTTACCTGGGCGAAATCATGGGCAAAACACTGCTCGAAAGCAACCGGTTTTCAACTATTGAAGCATTGATTCCCTTACCGCTTTATGCCGGTAAAGAGCATAAACGTGGCTATAACCAGGCAACGGTAATTTGCAATGGCATGTCTTCTGTAATGAATATACCGGTTTTAAACGGCGCTGTTATACGCCGGCAGGCCACCGAAACCCAAACCCGTAAACACCGTACCGAGCGTTGGGAAAATGTAAAAGACAGTTTTAAAGTGGCAAAAGCAAGTGAATTAACCGGCAAACATTTGTTATTGGTAGATGATGTAATAACCACGGGTGCAACTTTAGAAGCCTGTGGAAGTGTTATACTTGAAGTAGATAATGTTAAGTTAAGCATTGCTACACTTGCGTATGCAGCTAAATAATTTGTGGTTTGTAGTTTGTAGTCTAAATTTGAAAAATGAAGAGATACTATTTCCTTTTTTGCATATTGCCCATTGCATATTGCCTTTTGATAACAACTTCCTGCAAAAAAGACTCTTTTAATACCAGTGAATTTGCCAGGCTCAGCATTACTGCCGATACTTTAAAATACGATACCGTTTTTACTACTACCGGTTCAATCACTAAATTATTTAAAATCATTAATCAAAACAACCAGAAGCTTCGTCTTGGTAAAGTAAAACTAATGGGTGGCGCAACATCTGCTTTTAAAATGAATGTTGATGGAGCAGCAACTACTGAAGTAAACAACCTGGATATTGAAGCCAACGACAGCATCTACGTTTTTGTTTCTGTTACAATCAATCCAAATGCAGCTAATCTGCCTTTTATAGTCAGCGACAGTATTCTGGTAAATTATAATGGTAACAACCGGTATGTACAATTACAGGCATACGGACAAAATGCCAATTTTTTACGTAACAGAATAATTACCGGTAATATAATCTGGACCAACAACCTGCCTTATGTTATTCTTGGTAGTTTAAGGATTGATACCACAGCCACATTAACCATACAACCCGGCTGTAAAATATATTCGCATGCGGATGCACCTTTTATTGTGGATGGCACATTAACTGTTAATGGAACAAAAGCCAATAACGTAATTTTTACCGGCGACAGATTGGATGAAGATTATAAAGATTTACCTGCAAGCTGGCCCGGCATTTATTTCAGGGGTAACAGCAAAAATAATATACTAACCTATGCAGTTGTAAAAAATGCTTACCAGGCCATTGTTACTGAAAAGCCTTCGGTAAATGCTAATCCAAAAATTATACTGCACCAATGTACTGTTGATAATGCTTACGATGCCGGAATATTAAGTGTAAACAGCAGTCTGCAGGCCGATAACAGCCTTATCAGTAATTGCGGCAGCAATATTATTTTAAGTTATGGCGGTGTATACAATTTTACACATTGCACGGTGGCAACATATTCCACAAATTATTTAACGCATAAAAATCCGGTGCTAACCGTAAATAATTTTTCCAATCAAAATGGTACTACATTAACTGCCGATTTAAATGCTGTTTTCCGCAACAGCATTTTTTGGAGCGATGGAGGAATTGTTGATAATGAAATAGCCGTTAGCAAACAAGGTGCAAACCCATTTACTGTTTTATTTGATAAAAATATTTACCGTGCGGCTACTGATCCGTCAAACAGCACTTTTTCCGGTAATATTAAAAATGCAGATCCCGCTTTTGACAGTATTAATGTGAGTAAAAACATTTTCGATTTCCGGATTACAAAAAATGCATTTGCACCCGGTTTAAATACGGGTGTATTAACCGGGTTTGTAAAAGACCTTGATGATAAAAACCGTAATTTTGGTTTACCAGACCGGGGTTGTTATGAAAAACAATAGACCCTAATCCTTCCCCCCCTCGGAAAGTATAGAGAAGTTGGGATTAAAAATATTTAAACAATTTAACAATAAAAATGTTTCACTAAAATAAATTACAATCATCGCTAAAATCTTCCAGTTCCCTCTCTCCTGAGCATGTCGAAGGATGGAGAGGGGTTGGGGTGAGGCCGAAAAAACACATCATGATAAAGTTATTTGCCATCACCACACTCTTACTTTCAGTTTTTTTTCAACCAATTCATGTAATAGCACAAGCATTATCAGCACAAATTGATGTTACCGCTGCTGGTGCAAAGTCCATCTACGATTTTAAAGTTGAAAGTCTTGATGGTAACTATATCGATTTTTCTAAATTCAAAGGCAAAAAAATACTGATCGTAAACACAGCCAGTAAATGTGGTTACACACCGCAGTACGAAGGTTTACAAAAACTATATGAAACCTATAAAGACAAATTGGTGATTGTTGGTTTTCCGGCAAATAACTTTGGCGGACAGGAGCCCGGCACAAATGGCGAAATAAAAGAGTTCTGCAAAAAAAATTATGGCGTTACTTTTCCTATGGCTGCCAAAGTTTCTGTAAAAGGCGATGACACGGATCCTGTTTTTAAATGGCTTTGCAACAAAGCAGAAAACGGTGTTTTAGATGCTGAGATAAAATGGAATTTTGGAAAGTTTTTACTTGATGAAAAAGGAAATTTAATGCAGTACTTTTCAAGTAAGGTTACACCCATGAGTGAAGAAATTACCAGTAAATTATAAGCATGATAAAGCTGGTAACATTTTCAATAGCATTTTTTTGGAGCAGTTTATTTTCCAAGCCAGATGTTTCCATACAAACCCAAACCATTTATGATTTTAAAGTGCCCTCGTTAAATGGCGGCACCATTGACTTTGCCGATTTCAAAGGAAAGAAAATATTAATTGTAAACACCGCCAGCAAATGCGGCTTTACCCCACAATATGAAGGACTGGAAGCATTGTATGAAAAATACAAAGACAAGCTGGTGATCGTTGGTTTTCCGGCAAATAATTTTTTTTCGCAGGAGCCTGGCAGCAATGAAACCATTGAAACATTTTGCAAAAAAAATTATGGTGTTAGTTTTCCCATGGCGGCAAAAATATCTGTAAAAGGCAAAGACATTGCCCCCATTTACAAATGGCTTTGCAATAAAGCTGAGAATGGGGTGATTGATGCAAAGATAAGCTGGAACTTTAATAAATTTTTACTGGATGAAAATGGAAAACTGATCACTCATTTTAAAAGTAAGGTAAAGCCGATGAGTGAGGAGATTGTAAGTAAACTGTAAATTTTGTTATTAATTGGTTCTTTTATGAAATCATTATTCCTCTTTTTAATATCATCGTTCTTAGTAGCAGTCTCAGGCGCTCAGGTGCCCAAAAGCGGAACCTATATTTATAATTACTGCGATATAGAATACAATAAGTGCTTAAGCAAGTGCAAAGTGCAGATCAAGGGGAATAAAATTTGGGTATATGCGCCTCCTAACCTCTCAGGAATAAAAGAAGGGGAACTTTTCGAAACTGGTACGCTATCTAAACATGCGTCTGGAAAATGGACAATTATTCGTTCTGCAAAAGACAAAAAAAGTATTGACACTGAGTTACTGGTTTGGATAGATTTTAAGAAAAAACAATTTTGGGCTTTTTAAATTAGCGGAATCCAATCTTTTGTTCGTTTATCTTTGCACCCATGCAATTCCAATCCATCATCGGCCAAAAAGCAACCAAAGAACAATTGGTGCAAATGGTGCAGCACAACAGGCTCAGCCATGCGTTGCTGTTTTTGGGGAAAGAAGGAAGTGGCGCTTTATCGCTTGCATTAGC
>JANMWP010000339.1:0-2927 GCA_031394065.1 Chitinophagaceae bacterium | reverse complement strand
CCTGGAAAATGGTGTTCCAAAAAACTGGATAAAATGAATTTCGCTGAAAACCCAATTACTATAATTGCTAATAATGCTCCTCCAACAGTTCCTTCCCAGGTTTTTTTAGGAGATATTTTTGTTAGTGGAGTTTTTCCAATAAAAGAACCAACAAGATAGGCCATGGTATCATTAATCCAGATTGAAAAAATAATGATCAATGAGTAAAATACACCAATATCAAAAAAGAAAATTCCATCATAAGACATGAGCCCACTATCTCTCAAATTCAACAAAAAAGCTATTGAAAGAGAGATATATATTAGCCCAGCAAAACTCATCCTTTTTGCTTTTACTGGTATTTGTTTATTCTGAAAAAGAAAAACCAGCAAGCATATTATCAGTAATATCCAGAAAGCCCATTTAATATTTATTTTAATAGAAAAATTGGCAACAGAAGGAGTAAAAAAAAATTCATGCGATTCATGCCGCAGACCAAACACCAATACCAATGTAAAACCACAAATGGCAAAAAACCATTTGATAACAATATCAATTTTTGTATCGTAAACTTTCTCAACCAGTTTTAAATATTCAAACCAGCATCCAAAATGTATCACCGTAAACAATACCAAAAAACTCCAGAAATTCCAAAGCAATCCAACAAGCATCACCACCACAAAAAGCAGTGCAGTTAAGGCTCTTGTTTTAAATGTTTGAAGATTAAATGCCAATGCTATGCGTTTTTATTTTCGGGAAAAGAATGTAAAATATCTGTATGCTCCAGCAGGTTCTGTTCTTCAAATGCAATTTGTGTCCTGTTTTTTGCCGAGAGTTTTTCAAACAAAATAAATAAGCCAATAGCAAATGCCAATGCTGTTAAAGCGCCCCACCAGGGCAGTTTGGGATCCAGTTTATCTACTTCAATCTTTTGTGCATGTTTCGATATCCAGAATAACTGAATAACTGCAACCGTATTGTTTAAAAAGTGAGCCATTATGTTTACCCATAAATTTTTGCTCCGCTGGTACATCAGCCCCAAAACAAAACCAAGCAAAGCCCTGCTTAAAAAAAGAAACACCGACATGTGGATGAGACTAAAAAGTAAAGAAGTAACCAGTATCGCAAGAAAAGGTTTTTTCCACCAGCGCTCCAGCAAATTCTGCATAGCGCCTCTAAAAAATATTTCTTCAAACAGTGCCGGAAAAAAAGCCATGATGACGAGAGCCATAAAAAATTCGCCCCAGCTTTTTAAATTACTAAGCGCCAATACCTGCTCAGTGTAAGCGGCTTCCAAACGCATGCCCATGGCATTTAAACCGGGAAAATTTTGCAATATTGTTTTACTTAAATCTTCGAGCGGGTTGGCAATAATATTTGATAAAAAAATAAGGAAGAAACCCAGTACAATTTGCCAGGCATTGATATGTTTATTAAAACCAAGCCAGAATTTATTTTTTCCGTGGCATACAAGCATAAATAAAACTGCCGGCATAAATAACATCAAAAAAGTTCCGGAAACCTGAGCAAGTCTTGAATATCCTATGTTTTCCGGCAACAGCATTGCTTTAGCTATCGCTTCAATTTGTTTGTTAACAGGTAAACCTGAAGGAATCAATTGCAGACCTATAATATACTGCGTAGTACCAGCCAATATAAATCCAGCGCCTAAAAAAATCAATAAAATGCCCAATTGCCCCCATCCTGTCATCCCTTTTACACTCCTGTATTCCATAGCTAAGCTGATTAGTTGTAAATTTGCCGTCGCAATATACAATGAGTAAAAGGTTTAAAAAATAAAATGCCAAATATAGGTCCCATACAATTACCCGATTTTCCGCTCTTACTGGCTCCCATGGAGGATGTAAGCGACCCACCGTTCCGTGCTGTTTGCAAGGATCATGGCGCCGATTTGATGTACACCGAATTCATCAGCAGCGAAGGATTGATACGTGATGCCATTAAAAGCCGCCAGAAGCTGGATATTTTTGATTACGAAAAACCGGTAGGCATACAGATTTTTGGTGGTGATGAAGAAAGTTTATCGCTGGCTGCAAAAATTGTAGATGTTACCAATCCTGATCTGCTGGATATTAATTTTGGCTGCCCCGTAAAAAAAGTAGCACTCAAAGGGGCTGGTGCCGGTGTACTGAAAGATATTGATTTGATGGTGCGGCTTACAAGTGCAGTGGTAAAATCAACTTCGCTGCCGGTTACTGTAAAAACAAGACTGGGCTGGGATGATAATACAAAAAATATTGAAGAGGTTGCCGAACGCCTGCAGGATGTTGGTATAAAAGCATTGGCTATTCATGGCCGCACAAGAACACAGATGTACAAAGGCCAGGCCGATTGGGAATTGATAGGGAAAGTAAAAAACAACCCCAGAATTACCATGCCCATTTTTGGTAATGGCGATATTGACAGTCCGGAAAAAGCGTTGGAATACAAAAACAAATATGGTATTGATGGTATTATGATTGGCCGTGCCGCCATTGGTTATCCCTGGATATTTAATGAGATAAAACATTTTTTAAAAACCGGCGAACACCTGCCATCACCCACCATTGAAGACCGGGTGGCAGTTTGTAAAAAACACCTGCATAAATCTTTTGAATGGAAAGGCCCCAAGGTTGGTATTTTTGAAATGCGCAGGCATTATACCAATTATTTAAAAGGCCTGCCGGGCATAAAAGACTATCGTTTAAAATTAGTTACCCTTTCAACTGTAGAAGAAATTGTTGCTGTGCTGGAAGAAATTGAAATTAAATATGCCGGGTATGAATTTGAAAAAACGCCGATTGAATTGATTAATTATCATGAGAAATGCCCGATTTAACCCCTGATTAAAATGATTTAGGGATGATTACGCAGATTGCTTCATCAGCAAAATCAGAATAATCATTTAATCTTCGATTATTTTTTGTAATTCGTTTGTATACACTTTT
>JANMWP010000261.1:0-5482 GCA_031394065.1 Chitinophagaceae bacterium | reverse complement strand
AGCTAAAAATCCGCAAAACACAGCGAGGAATAGCATTAAAAATTCCCAGAAATAATCTTTCCAGCTTTTCTTATGATGAGGTTCTGCCGGGTTGTGGGCGTGGTGATGTACTTCCATATCTTCAGTTTCAGGTTTGTAGTTTATTGTTTGTGGTTGCTCAGATTCTGCACTTGTTTCAGCAGGTACAATAATTTCATCAGTTGAAGGATTGTTCAACTGTTGTTCATTGTTTGGTGGTTTTGCATCCTCGGGAGTACTGATGGGTTTGTTTTCTGCCATGATTTATTTAATGGAATATTCTTTTTTAATTATTTCAATAAGCCGTTTTGCCCGGTTTTCAAGGGAAAGCGCATTACGGATATAAAACTTAATGGTAGTGGAATAGTAATGATAGTTTAACGATACGGTGTTTATATCCTTTACATCGGCAGAAAGCAGAGATGGCTTTACCAAAGGCCTGCTGATAGATGTTCTTTGGCCACCCAAACCAATATTAGCGGCAATTTTTAAATTCACCGTCATTTGCTGAAAAACATAGCCGTCAAACAACCGGGTATTTCCTTTGTGAATTTCATCCATTTTCAAACGCAGCAGGTCTATCTGATTAGTCAGCCACTGAAAGGATGCATAATAGTTGCCGATACTATCCAGCAAATCTTTGTCTTTTATATACCGGAGCAAGCCAGCAGTCTTAAGCTGGTCAAAAGACTTAGAGTTGGAATAGTAATACCCAAGATTGGCAGTAACAGTTCTGGCGGCAAAATAAATTTCGCTGGTATTTGTAATATCAGAATGTAGCAACTCAACCAATGAATCAGCCATTAGTGCACCGTAGCTGTTACGGTTTGTTACCGAATCAAACAACGATATATCCGCCTGCAAATCGGCTACCAGCGAATTGATATGTGTCTTCGCTTCTTCTTTGTGAAGCATACTTTCCCTGAAATTTTCAACATAAGCTCCCAATGATACCGCCAGGAATAACATTAAAAATTCCCAGAAATAAGATTTCCAGTTTTTTTTATGATGCGGCTCTGCTGGGTTGTGGGCGTGGTGGTGTACTTCCATGTCTTCGGTTTGTGGTTGTTCAATAGTTGTAAGTTCTTCGTCGGGCACAGCGGTTTCCTCAACAGGAATTATTTCTTCCGGCTGCTGTCCATCGTCTGTCGTCTGTTGTCTTCTTATGTTTTCTTCTTCGTTCATATTTTTCTATGCCATTTTAATTTTTCAGATATCTAAATAAAAATGCCACAGCAAACCCAACAATCAAATAAATGATAAACCTGATGATACGATGCTTCATATTTTTTCTTCACTCAGTTTTTTTATGCTGATACTGTTTGCGTTTTTTTAAGCGGCTGCCATTTTTTGTAGGTAGCACTTCGCCACAACCATTCAAGCGGTCCATAGTTAAAATATTTTAGCCAGATGGTGCTGATGATGATTTGGTGCAGGAAACTCATTTTATGATCCAGTTCGGGTAATAGCATGGGACCAGTGAGGTGTGCACTTTCCCGATACCAGGAGAAACCGCTACCCAGGTTGGCAATAAAAATGCCCAGGATAGCAAATCCTCTGAGCACATCCATAAATATTTCTCTTTCAGCAGCCTTTACGGGCGATAATGATTGCATGCAGTTGAATTTTGGGTAAATAATTCCAGGTAGCCCGGAATGTTTCTTAAAGAAAAGCATTTACAGGCAAATTACAAAGTATGTAGCAACAAAAGGATGGGGTATGTTTATTTGGGCTTGTATTCAAAAACCAGTACGGCGTTTTCTTCCAGGCTGGCACTGGCAAATAACTCGTAACGCTTTTTGCCTGCAGTAATAACGATGAGTGCGGTATTGGGTGGTATACTGCCGAGGTTTTCGGCAAATAAAGTAATCTCATGCCGGGTTTGTTTTTCATCCAGTTCTATATTCAGTTCAATAGCTTTTTCGGATAGTAATTGGTGCGTAAGCAACATTTTACCATTGTATAAAATACTTATGGTGTCACCATCAATCAGGGCATTGTCGTACACTTTTAAATTAATGGTCTTTACATTTATTTCTAAACGGCTTTGCTCAATATTTTTTCGTTGTGTAATTGTTTTAGGAACTGCGATGCTGTCTTTTTTAGCCGGAGTTAAAACAACAGGGGGTAAACTGTCTTTTGGTTTTTCAGGAGTAATGATTTTTACTAAAGGAGGAAGACTGTCATTGGGTTTTGGAGGTTGAATAATTTTTACAGCGCTATCTGTTGTCTTCTTATCCCTGGCAATACAGTCATTCATCAGGTCAATTAATTCATAAGGCTGGTCTGCTACCTTTTTTATGTGTACATACTCGGTAGAATCATATCCAATATAAGGTTCAATTTCAACGCCGAAAATAGATCTGTGTTCTCTGTAAAGTATTGTTATCACCGGTTCCTGTTCCAATATCTCTCCGGCTTTATTTGTTTTATGTTTTAATTTCAGGTGCATCAGTATATGCCCCCCGGAATTCTTTAAAAAATATTTACCGTTAATAATCAGCCGCTGCCTCTTTGTATCAAAGTAACCTTCAAAAAAAGCCTTACAAAAACTTGTACTGTCTGCTTTTACATGATCAGCAGTATACCCACAAATTTTATTGCCTGTTTGTAAAATATTCAGTTGCAAAAACTGGTCTGTAGCCAGGTTGCCCTCCCAGGTGCCTGTTAAGTTTTGTGCCGGTAAATTAATTGCCAGTAAAATAAGTGTGAACGAAACAATATGGTGTTTTGCCAAAA
This sequence comes from Chitinophagaceae bacterium, assembly GCA_031394065.1. Classification (GTDB taxonomy): domain Bacteria; phylum Bacteroidota; class Bacteroidia; order Chitinophagales; family Chitinophagaceae; genus Ferruginibacter. Next base: position 2,725 of record JANMWP010000261.1, on the reverse strand, counting down.
ACATTGTAAACTAAATATACAGCAAAAAAATCAGGTAAAATGTTAAGCCATGTGAAATGATTGGACCGCAAATTACGCTGATGTCGCAGATTATATCTTAGAACTCAGCGACATCTTCGGACCATTTTAATTATACATTCATCAAATCAATCAGCTCCTTAATAATTCTTGTCAATTCTTTTTTGCGGGCCTTAATTTCTTTCATGTTCTCAAAATACATCATCCGCCTGTCTTTATAATCTCCTTCCAGAAAGGCCGATTTTATTTTTACAATGGCCGGATGATGAAAGATAAGATGAACCTGTTGTTTGGCTTTTACATGAATGGTGGCCAGGTCATCGGTATAAAAAAAACTGGGAGCATTCCATTTTACCCTTTCGGCAATATTGGGATTTGCCTTTATAATAGCCCTCACCGCTTCAATTTCAGCTTTCAACGGATGATCAAGCTGCAGCATAAAAGCATTTACATCGGCGGTTTTATTTTCGCTGTTCATTTTATTTGATGTGCGGTAAAAAAAGCTCCGCTTATTTTTTTAAATTTCACTTTAAAGTAACGCTTTTATTTAAAACTAAACTATCAATACCGTTGAAATTTTAATTATCTTAACCAAAACAAAACTACTATGCAAAAAATAATTATTCCTTTTCTGGCAATTACCGTGCTCATGGCATCCTGCAACAATGAACCGGAAGCCCGTAAAAATGTAAAGCAATACAGCGCTGAGCAATTGTTTAATAATAAAGGTATTGGTGGGGGTGCTTTCAATACCGATGAATCAAAAATATTGGTGCATGCCAACACTACCGGTATTTTTAACCTGTACGAAATAAACATTGCAGATACAACCATGAAGCCACTTACGAGGTCAACCAAAGAATCTTTTTTTTCGGTTGATTATTTACCCGGCACCAGCAGGTTTTTGTATTCGGCCGATGAGGGTGGAAATGAAAATACCCATGTTTATCTGCAAAGCCCGGGCGATACAAGTGCCAGAGACCTTACACCCTGGCCAAAAAGTGCCAACAGTGTTTATGGCTGGAGCGATGATAAAAAGTCGTTGTTTATTAGCAGCAATAAGCGTAATCAAAGCTATTTTGATTTGTGGAAGGCCGATACAACAGGTTGGAATGCAAACCTTTTTTACCAGAATGATTCGGGTTACGACCCAAGCCTTATCAGCTCAACCGAAAGATATATTGCACTTACAAAAAGCATAACTACCGATAAAAATGAAATGTATTTGTATGACCGCACCATGAAATCGATGAAAAAAATCAGTAATGATAATGAAGCCACCTGGAACCCGACAGGTTTTGAAAGGAACGACAGCATATTTTATTATATCACCAATGATGGCAGTGAATTTTCTTACGTGGTTAAGTATAATTTAAATACCGGCAGCTCGTCAAAATATTTCAGCGATGCGTGGGATGTTAATTTTATGTCTATCAGTGAGCATGAAAAATACCATACCATTTTTATTAATGCCGATGGCAAGAATAAAGTGTTGCTGTTTGATCATGCAACAGGCAAGGCTGTTGATTTTCCGGAGATAAAAGACGGGGATGTAAAATCGGTAAATATTTCGCCAACAGAAAAAAATATGCTGCTTACTGTAGGAAGCAGCCGCAGCCCGGATAATTTATACAGCTATAATTTTGAAACCAAAACTTTAAAGCAGCTTACACAAACACTTAATAAAGAAGTTGATCAAAATGACCTGGTAAGTGCCACCGTAATTCGTTTTAAATCATTCGACGGTAAAGAGATCCCTGCTATTTATTACAAACCATTGACAGCATCAAAAAACAATAAAGTGCCTGCACTGCTTTGGATTCATGGCGGCCCGGGCGGCCAGTCCAGGATAGGTTATTCAAACAGCATTCAGCATTTGGTAAATCATGGTTATGCGGTGCTGGCGGTTAATAACCGGGGCAGCAGTGGCTATGGTAAAACATTTTACAAAATGGATAATAAAGATCACGCCGGTGGCGATCTTAAAGATTGCATCTGGGCAAAGAAATGGCTGCAGCAGCAGGATTATATTGATACTGCAAAGATTGGCATTGAAGGGGGCAGTTATGGCGGCTGTATGGTTTTGGGAGCCCTTGCTTTTTATCCCGATGAATTTAAAGTTGGTGTAGATTTGTTTGGTGTAGCCAACTGGCCACGTACTTTAAAAAGTATTCCGCCTTATTGGGAATCTTTCAGAAAGGCATTGTATGATGAATTGGGCGATCCATTCACAGCAGATTCGGTTCACTTAAAAAATATTTCGCCTTTATACAATTACGAAAAAATTAAAAAGCCATTAATTGTTTTTCAGGGTATGAATGATGTAAGGGTTTTGCCGATAGAAAGTGAAGAAATTGTTGCAGGTGTTAAAAAGAATGGTGTACCGGTTGAGTATGTTACATATCCAAATGAGGGACATGGGTTTGCTAAAAAGGAAAACCAGATAACTACTTCCAATAAAACGCTGGAGTTTCTGGATAAATATTTAAAGGGAGATTATGTGCCTAATAAAAAACAATAGGTTCATTATACACTGATTTGGCGAATTGCACGAATTACACGAATTGTTTACCGCAGATAAAGAATTCGTGTAATTCATTTTAATTCGTGTAATTAATGAAATAATTTTGGCCAGTTTTCATCTGCATTTTTTTTAAGCACCGCTTCATTTTTATTCCAGTCTTTTAAGGTGTTGGTAAAATACCGG
>JANMWP010000239.1:0-3229 GCA_031394065.1 Chitinophagaceae bacterium | reverse complement strand
TAACAGGCTTTAATTAATGAGCCATCTTTCCTACATTTGTAAAAAATAACTACTTATGAGTAAATACAGTTCAGGCGTTTTATTTGGTGCAGAATTAGAAGCTTTATACAATGATGCAAAAGACAATCAATTTGCATTACCGGCCGTAAATACCATTGGCACAAATACAATTAATGCTACTTTAGAAGCAGCTGCCAAAGTAAACTCTCCGGTTATTATACAGTTCAGTAATGGTGGTGCTCAGTTTATTGCAGGTAAAGGAATGCCAAATGATAAACTGCAGGCCAATATTGCCGGTGGCATTTCCGGAGCATTGCATATTCATAACGTTGCTAAATATTATGGAGTACCGGTTGTTTTACATACCGACCATGCTTCTAAAAAATGGCTTCCCTGGGTTAGCGGATTAATAGATGCCGGCGAACAGTTTTACAAAGAAAAAGGACAGCCTTTATACAGCTCTCACATGCTTGATTTATCGGAAGAACCAATTGAAGAAAATATTGCCACTTCGGTTGAATTTTACAAACGCATGGCTCCGTTAGGCATGAGCATTGAAATTGAATTAGGTGTAACGGGTGGCGAAGAGGATGGTGTTGATAACAGTGATATTGATAATGCCAAACTATATACCCAACCCGAACATGTTGCATACTCCTATACCGAGTTAAGTAAGGTTGGAAAATTATTTACAGTAGCTGCAGCTTTTGGAAACGTGCATGGTGTTTACAAATCGGGTAATGTACAGTTAACTCCCATCATTTTAAAAAACAGTCAGGACTATATTACCAGAGAATTACACACTGCCGAAAAACCGGTTTACTTTGTATTTCACGGTGGCAGCGGATCTCCACAGAATCAAATACGGGAAGCCATCAGTTACGGTGCAATAAAAATGAATATTGATACCGATTTACAATGGGCTTTTTGGGAAGGAATTTTGGAAAATTATAAAAAGAATGAAGCTTATTTACAAGGCCAGTTAGGCAACCCCGATGGAGCTGATAAGCCCAACAAAAAAAATTATGATCCAAGGGTTTGGCTGCGTAAAGGAGAAGAAAGTTTTATTAAAAGATTAGAAGTGGCTTTTGAAGATTTAAACTGTATAAACAGAAACGCATAAAATGCAAGTTTAGGGTTTAGGTGTTTAGAGGTTTAGTTAAGAAAGCGTTATCTAAATACTAAACTTCTAAACCCTAAACTTCTAAACTAATAACAAATATGAGCCAGAAAAAAGAAGAAGATTTTGATGCCAGCCTGGCCGGCGAAGAAGGTGATGCCGGGGAGAATAAAGCCAATTGGTTTAAGCGGATGAAAAAAGGCATTCTTACATCTACCAAAGATAAAAAAGATGCTCCTGAAGGCTTGTGGTCTAAATGCCCTGGCTGTAAATACACCTGTACGATATCTGAACTGGCCGAAAACAAATTTGTTTGTCCTAAATGTGAATACCATCACCGCATTGGCAGCCAGGAATATTTTGAAATTCTTTTTGATGACAATCAGTATACCGAACTTTTTGCCAACATCATATCAAAAGACTTTTTGCAGTTTGTTGACCTGAAACCATACGGCAAGCGTTTAGAAGATACGTATGCTAAAACCGGCATTCATGATTCAATTACGGTAGCACATGGAAAAGTTAATCAAAACGACCTGGTTATTGCCTGTATGGATTTTGAATTTATCGGCGGCAGCCTTGGCAGTGTAATGGGCGAAAAAATAAGCCGTGCCTGCGATTATTGTATTGAGCATAAAATACCCTTTATGATCATCAATAAAAGTGGCGGTGCCCGGATGATGGAAAGCGCTTTCTCACTGATGCAGCTTGCAAAAACATCCGGAAAATTATCCCAACTCAGCGATCATAAGATACCCTATATCTCCCTGTGTACTGACCCTACTTTTGGCGGCACCACAGCTTCTTTTGCCATGCTGGGCGATGTAATTTGCGCCGAACCCGATGCCCTGATTGGCTTTGCAGGCCCACGGGTAATTAAGGAAACCATTAAAAGAGACCTGCCCGAAGGCTTTCAACGCAGCGAATTTTTGTTGGAACATGGTTTTTTAGACTTTATTGTTCACCGTAAGAATCTGAAAGAAAAATTAGGTAACTTGTTGGTTTTGTTTAAAGGTTAAAATTTACTGCAGCAAACAATTACAGGCCTCCGGATAATCTGCAGTGATAATAATTAAAAAATTATGCTGCTTCGAAGGCTATCCATATTTATAATTATTCTTTTCCTGTTATCGGCTGTAACAAATGCGCAAACTACGCCCTGTTCCACGCTTGGTCAAAATCCCCAAACTGCTTTTCCGGTATGCGGTACGGCTGTTTTTCACCAGGATAGTGTGCCCATTTGCGGAGGAAGGCAGCTTGCCAGCCTGTGCGTTGATGATACGTTGTATACCGACCTGAATCCGTATTGGTATAAATTCACCTGCTTTGTCAGTGGTAAACTTGCTTTCTTTATTACACCCAATACCATTACCGAAGACTACGACTGGCAAATTTTTGATGTAACAGGTAAAAATCCACAGGATATTTATACCGATACCAGCACTTTTGTTGCCTGTAGTTGGTCGGGTGTGCCTGGCGTTACCGGGGCATCAGAGGATTCGGGTGGCGTTTCCCTGGTTGAATGTGAGGGGCCGTTCCAGAACCGCTTTACCAGTTTACCTAATTTAATTGCAGGCCATAACTATCTTTTATTGGTTAGCCATTTTGAAAATACACAATTAGGATACGGCCTCTCTTTTGGTGGTGCAGGCAATACAGCTGTAATTACCGATACGCTGCCACCACACATGTTTACAGCAAGCCGTGCAACCTGCGATGGAACCAAAATACTGGTTAAGCTGAATAAAAAAATGAAATGCAGCAGCCTGGCAGCAAATGGCTCTGATTTTATCATTAACCCTGCTGTTGCCACTATTACAAATGCTGTAGGAATTGGTTGTAGCGGTGCTTTTGATATGGATTCAGTTTTGTTAACTTTCAATGCTCCTTTGCCATTTGGTAATTATGATTTAATTGCTCAAAACGGTTCAGATGCCAATACCATATTGGATTTATGCGACAATGGTATTCCGGTTGGAGAATCTATTCCTTTTACTGTATTATCTCCATCACCTGTTATTTTTGAGGCTGTCAAAGGGAACCGGTGATGGAGATAATACAGTAAAAGGAATAGATTCTCCAACCGGAATACCATTGTCGCATAAATCC
>JANMWP010000214.1:0-1636 GCA_031394065.1 Chitinophagaceae bacterium | reverse complement strand
TGAAACGCCAGCTGCACAACCCATTTCTGTAACCGGCAGCCGCACAATATCCTGTTTCATTTTTAATTTGTTCACCAGGTATGCATCAATTGATGGTATCATGATTCCGGTGCAGCTTACTGTTATCAGGTAATCAATTTCATCGGCTTTCCAACCTGCTTTGTCCAATGCTTTTTGTAATGCCTGTTCGGCCAGTTTGGTGCACTCACGAACATAGATATCATTCTTTTGCTCAAAAGATGTGCAGGTGAAAACTTCTTCGGGGCTCATGATGGAATACCTTTTATCTACACCGGCATTTCCAAAAAGTTTAACCACTTTTCTTATAAATCTTTCCTCCTGGCCGGCAAGCCAGATTTCAATGAAAGGCAGTATATCTGCTGTGTTCCGAAAGTAAGGTGGTAATTGCTTTGCTACGGTTTTTATTTTTACTGGCATATTTTTTTTATTATCCATTGATACCTGAAGGCCCATTTCCAATGGATGGTACTGACTGAATCTTTTAGTTTTTTACTGATAGAAATTAGATCATTTTTTTTAAATCCGCGTAAAACCGAAACGGCTCCGTCTTTTTTTACCATGGGATTTTTTAAAAAAAGACTTATCACTTTAAAAAGGTAATAGGCTGCGCTGCTCCTGTGCAGGTCGTTAACAACAACTCCTATTCTGGCTTTATTTACAACGGGTATCAACAAGTCTTCAATTTGCTGATTTGTAAAATGATGAAGAAACAGGGTTGTAATTACAATGTCAAATGCTATGCCCGAAAATTCATCTGCCAGTATATCCATTTTAATATAACTGATCTCGGGATAATTTACCGATAATTTACGGGCATAATTGATGGTATATTCATTGGCATCAATACCGGTGAGTTTAAAAATAAAATTATTTTTTCTGCCAAAATCAGCCACCGCCCTCAGCATATCACCACTTCCACACCCAAGATCCACAATGCTGATAACAGCGTCTTTTGATTCAGTTTTTAATAACGTTTGCAGGCCATTAATGGTTGCCTGGTTACCACCCAGCCGTTGGTTTATTTGCGCAAGCTTATCCAGCGTTTGCCGCAGCATTTCACCTTCCATGGACAGGTCATCCATGATCTCATCTTCTGTACTGCGATAGCTGGTATTTACAAACATGCTTTAATTATTTTAAAAAAGACTCATAATAGAGCCATTTCGTTTCAATTCCATCAAATTGAAGCGCTGCTGTAACCGGCTGCGTGGTAAATTTATCTCTAAATATAACAATATTTTAAAATACAACCTCATTAACTGGTTGTTTAATGCTGGTTAGATACGTTTAAAACCTTGCCATGGGTTTGCCTGATGATTACCGGTAATATACCCGGAATATGGGTAACGCCATACATGATAGCTTTTGTAATATTGTCCTTGCCGAAAAAAGACTGCAATATTCTGCCGGTGGCAATTCTTTTTTTAAAAGCTGCGTTCCATTGCTGGCTGTATGTATTTTCCAGTTCCTGCCGGGTTTTTATTTTTTTGTCGAAATAATCAATCACCAGTTCCGAAGCAATTTTAGCACTGTGTATAGCCATGGCCATGCCATTGCCGCATAAAGGGTGTATCATGCCTGCAGCATCGCCGCACATGAGTATATGGTCCTGCAC
>JANMWP010000192.1:0-2791 GCA_031394065.1 Chitinophagaceae bacterium | reverse complement strand
TAACAGTCAGACAAAAATTATTATGTTTTATTGGTAAGACTTGAACCAAAGCCCACATCGGCTTGACGTTCTTTGTTCAGCTTTTGTACGTTTTTTGTTCTTTAGTTTTTCAATTGGGCATTTGTATCGGGTGGACTTTTGTTCAAGTCTAAGCAGCAGGACACGACAACTATTTTAATCAAAACCGTGACAACAAAATTTGCTCAACGACACAGCCGTAACGGCTTTTAAAACTCATTTCGGTGGACATAGTTTTTTAAATTTAGCAGTAACAATTTTTGCAGCTTTGGTTTTGGGTTACAGTTTTTGTTGGACACATTCTTATGTTTTATTTTATTTTCGGGTTGGACACATTTTTTAAATTCGTAACAACAAAAATCAAAACAGTTTTTTATTTCTGTTGCAGTTTTCGGTTGGACACATTTTTACGTTTTGTTTTTCTTTCGGGTTGGACACAGTTTTTAAATTTGTAACAACAAACTCAAAACCGCTTTTTACTTTTTGCAACAGTTTTCGGGTGGACAACTGACCGATTGGAAGAACACAGCGTAGATGGCACAAGCTGGTAACATGGGGTTTGCTGCTATGCTGGCTGACGAATAAATCCTCAGCTTTTTGTTCGCTATCAGCTTTTGTTCGGGCAGACGTTTTTCAATTTGGCTTTTAGTTGTTAACTTCAACTTCAGTTTTTCAATTGGGCTGGGGTTACGGGCTGGACATTATAAAATTCCAGCACAGCAGCAAGCCCTAACGTTGTATGCAAGCGGGCAGACCGTTTACTAAGGAGCGACCACTTGACAATCAGCATTTCGTTTTCAAACTGTTTTAATCCGCCAACGCTTCTTTGCAGACACACATTTTAGCACATTTGCAGGCTCACAAAACCTTGACACAGACCGAACCTGCAAAAGAGCTAAAATCTTGCAGACGCTTCTAAAAACGCAAAGTACCTTGATGTGGGTCTATCAGCTTTTTTTCCTTGTCGTTGTTACTTCCTTTACAGCTTCTAAAAATAAATCGGTATCTAAGTAATAATTAGGGTAAGCAAGTCGCAATTTTTCTAAAGAATCAGCAGACACTAAAACTGCATCTGTATTACTACCAACTATTCTTCTTTCCAAAGAAAGATATTCATCCGATGCTTTCAATAATTCATTTTGTTTGTATCCCTTAATTAATACCCTTCTTGATGTTACGTCAAGTTCAAGTAAATAATAATGAGCATCGCTTGTTAATCGGTCTTCATCAAATACACTAAGAGAATCTCTGAATGTACTTAAATGTCCTTCTACATCTAATTTATCTTCAAGGGCAATAATATCTTTTTGTAATTCTCTAAAAGTAGTTGGCGTATTTGGTATTGTAGGACGTTCCTCTCTCATTGCCATTGCCGACCCCATTAATGCAAAAAAACGCAACCAATCTTCTTCCCCTTGACTTGACTTTAGAGATTGCTTAATAAAAGTTCCAACAGTTTCAACGGCAGTAGCCCAAGCATGCTGTAAAATTGTCCTAATTTGAATCTCAATTTTCATATCCTTATAATCCTGGCTTTTATCACTTTGATATTTATAAACCAAGTGAACGCCTCTATATCCAGAATCTTTAGGCTTTGCTATGTAATCGTCTTCTGTTGCAATTTTATGTTTTACCCCACGACTTTCTTTATACAAATAAATTTGAACTAAACTATCAACATCAGTAACATTGTTTAGAATTGCCCTGCATCCACCAATATCTTGTATCTGTGACAGCTTCATGGCTTCAAACCTTTCTAATTTATGCTGTATTGAAGAAATTCTTTTTATCCTTTGCGCCACAATACTGTTAGGGTCAATTTCTTTTGACAATCTGCGTAGCCGTGCTTGAAAAGTATTTAACGGAAAGTTGTGAGATGTACGCCAATTATTAATAATCAGAAAAGCCTCATCCATACTCAATTTTTGAGTAGGTCCGCTTATTAACGTCTTCCCAGCAGCATTTACTTTTTCCCTTGTATATTCTGGTTTTGCCCAAGCCATAATGTAAACTTACAGCATTAAATTGACACCGCATGCTAAAATTAGCCTACATTATTGGGCAAAAAAGTATTTTGGCTATAAATTATTAATACCGCATGCTAACTCAAATAACTTATCGGCTCGACAAAAGCACCACACATTTACAAAGGCACACAAGCCCAGACACGACAGCAAACCTTTGTAAAAGAGTGTTGCTTGCAGACGCTTCCAAAACCCCTCGACACAATTAAAACCATTTCGTTCGACAAATCCGCCTGCATACAACAGGGGGTTTGCCAAAATACGGGCTGACGGAAGTTATCTTCAGCTTTTTGTAATTCTATTGTGCTTCATATCGGGCTGGACATTTACTATTTAGCTTTTTGTTGTTATCTTCATCATCAGTTTTTCAATCATCATCGGTACCGGGCGGACGGAATACTAATTCCCGTACTTCGGCAAGCCCTGCTCGTTGTAGGCAATGGGACAGCCTACCTTCAATGACTCTAGGACTCGACATAGGAGCAATTATTTTTAAAAGTCAATGAAAAAGGTAAAATTAAAGATCAACTGAATTTTAATTCAAAATCAAGTATAACATTATAATTTATGAAACGTAGAACATTTGTTAAGAACTCCACATTGACAGCTTTTGGAATTGCAGCATTTGGTGCCATTAATTGGAATGGAAAAAGCTTTGAAGGTGACACTGAAACCACTAGCGATATTTTAGGTCCGTTTTACCGCCCGGGGTCGCCAATGAGGAGTAACTTAATTCCCGTCGGATCAAA
>JANMWP010000250.1:0-4513 GCA_031394065.1 Chitinophagaceae bacterium | reverse complement strand
TCGACGAGAATGCCTTAGTTTCAAGACTTCGTAACCGTGATAAAATTATTGAATATTAATAAACTACAAACATTTCACTTCAGGAAATGAAATTTACCAGTCAGAAAATTGATTGAGTCGGTAAGTTAATGACCAGCGTTTGCGCAAACAAAGCAAAAAACCAAATAACAAAATTATCCGGGCTTTTACAAACAATCAAAATAAAAAAATCATCTACAATTCATAAACAACCGCCTCATAAGGTTTTAAGCTACCATCCGCATTTGGCTTTTCGTAATTATTTATTAAAACTTTTGCTTTGGAAATATCAATACCGGTATTTGCTTTCGAAGTTGCACTTGTAAAATTAAGCAACACCAAAAATTTTTTATTACCGCTTTCCCTGGTGTAAGCATAAACCTGTTTATTATCCTTATCAAGCAGTGTGTATTTTCCATAAACCAATACGTCTTTATGTTCTTTTCTTAATGCAATCAGCTTCTTAACAAAATTCAAAATTGAATTGGCATCTTTTTCAGATGCCTCAACATTAACAGTAATAAAATTTGGATTGATGGGAAGCCAGGGTTTGCCTGTTGTAAAACCGGCATTGGCACTACTGTTCCATTGCATGGGTGTGCGGCTGTTATCCCTGCTCAGCTCCTGCTGGTTGATGAGATATGCTGCTGCTTTTTCTTTACTTTCCTTTAGCAGGATATTATACCGGTTACGGGTTTGCAGATCATTATATTGCTCAATATTTTTAAAACGGATATTGGTCATACCGATTTCGTCGCCGTTGTATATATATGGTACTGCCCGTTGTGTAAGCAAAAACGTGTATAGCATTTTTGCACTGGGATTTCTGTATTGTGCGCTGTCATTACCATAGCGGCTTACCGCCCGGCTTTGATCATGATTGGTAAAGAAAACCGTGTTCCATCCTTTGGTTAAAAATTTTTCATCCCACTTACTTACAATCTGCTTTATACCCAGCACATTATTGCGGCCAACTTTATAATCGCCTACATCAAAACTATCCCTGCCCCATACATTGCCGATCTCATCATGGTATAAAGTATTCAGCTCGTGATTATCTTCATTTACATAATCCATCACTTTGCTGAAAGGAATTACGCCACCCTCGCCTACTGTATATACATCAGCATATTTGCTCAGCACTTTTTCATTCATTTCACGCAGGTAATCATGTACTTTTTTATCGGCACCATAATAACGCACAAACTGTCCATCGGTAAAATCTGCAGGCATTACAGGCCAGCTGGTATCTTTGGCCATAAATGGAAAAGCATCCAACCTGAAACCGCTTACACCTTTATCCAGCCAAAATTTCATGATATCATACATTTCATTGCGCAGTGCCGGATTTTCCCAATTCAGATCGGGTTGTTTGCGGCTGAAATAATGCAGGTAGTAACTTTTTGTTGTACTCTCGTAACGCCATGCATTGGCTTCTTCATCAAATAAACTATACCGTTTTGGAGGAGTTCCTTTTTCGGCAGGCCACCAATGATAGTAGTTGTGGTATTTATTATTGCGGCTGCTTTTGGCACCTTTAAACCATTCGTGCTCGTCGCTGCTGTGGTTGATGACCAGGTCCATGATCAATTTAATATTCCGCTTTTTCATGCCGGCCAGCATCTCATCAAAATCCTGCATAGTTCCCATCTCTTTCATAATGGCACGGTAGTCGCTGATGTCGTATCCGTTATCATCATTGGGCGATGCACAAATGGGGTTTAGCCAAATGGCATTAATGCCAAGCGATTGCAGATAATCAAGGCGTTGGGTAATCCCTTTTAAATCTCCTACGCCATCACCATCACTATCCTGAAAACTGCGGGGATATAATTGATAAACCACGGCTTCTTTCCACCATTTGTTTTCAGTTGCAGTTTCATTGCCGTCTGCTTTTTTATTTTTTGTTTTACAGGATATAAGCACTGCAATAAACGAGAAAGCAAAAAATGAAATAACTACGATTCTGTTGATAAGCATATACTATTGATTTTATTTTAGTTCAAAATCGGCTTGCTTTACGTTTTCGGAACTACCGCCAACAAAAACGCTGAATTTGCCGGGTTCAATAATGCTGTTTCCGTTTGCATCAAAAAAAGACAGGTCGTTTTTTGCAAGTGTAAAGCTTACCTGTTTTGTTTCACCAGCTTTCAACATTATTTTTTTAAATGCTTTCAGTTCTTTAACAGGCCTTACAATGGATGCTGCATAATCCCTGATATAAAGCTGCACGGTTTCTTCACCATCTATTTTTCCGGTGTTGGAAACTTCTATGGTAACAGTAAGCCTGTCTTCTTTTTTAATTGAAGCAGCTGAAAGCCTTACATCGCCGTAGGTGTAATTTGTATAACTCAATCCAAAACCAAAAGGATATAAAGGTTCCCTGGGCATATCCCGATAACGGCTGTACCAGTTGCCCATACCATCAGTTGTGGCAGGCCGGCCTGTATTAAAATGATTGTAGTAAATAGGTATTTGCCCAACGGCATAAGGAAAAGTCATCACTGTTTTTGCAGATGGATTAAATTCTCCTGCCAGCATGGATGCAATAGCACTGCCATGCTCTGTTCCCAATATCCAGCATTGTACCAGCGAATTTACAAGCGGCTCTGCCTGCGTAAGCACTAATGGCCTGGCACTTGAAACCAATGCCACAACAGGCTTTCCGATTTTTTGCAAAGCAGTAAGTAAGGCAATTTGTCCATCACTGATTACGGGGTTTCCCAGCGAACGGTCTTCGCCGGCCATTTTGCCGCTGATGCCGATATTAACAACGACAACATCGGCAGCAGCAGCATTTTGAATAGCTTCATTAATTAAAGTTTCAGAGGTAGTATTGTCTGCATTGTATCCGTTACAAAAACTGATATTGCTGAATTTGGTTTTCATGCCTTCGTAAACAGAAACTGCATCATTGCTTTTTCCCTGGGCAATCCAAAAATCAAAAAGATCATCTTTACTGCTTGCATATAAACCTATGAGTGCGATTTTTTTATTTTTATCCAGTGGTAAGACATCATCCTTATTCTTTAACAAAACAATTGATTTTTCCGCAGCCATTTTTGCAATAGCCCTGTTTGCTGCTGAAAATAAAGTGGCCGATTCTCTTTGTTCGTTACAAAATTTATACGAGTCATCAAACAAGCCGAGTTTAAATTTCTGGTACAAAATTCTGCCCACCGCTTCATCAAGCTGTGCCATGGTAACTTTGCCTTCTTTAACCAGTTCAGGTAAATATTTTTCCGATACTTTGCTTTCCATATCCATCATACTGCCTGCCTGTATCGCTTTCAGGGCTGCGTCTTTTTCATCGGCAGCATAACCATGCGTAATGCTTTCTTTAAAAGATGCCCAATCGCTCACTAAATATCCTTTAAAGCCCCATTTATTTTTTAGCACATCGGTTACTAAAAATTTGTTGTCGCTTGCAGGTATGCCATCAAAAACATTAAACGCATTCATTACAGTTGCAGCACCGGCATCAACTGCGGCTTTGTAAGATGGAAGGTATTTATTCCACAACATCACCCGGCTTACATCAACCTGGTTGTACTCACGCCCGGCTTCCACAGCACCATAAGCAGCAAAATGTTTTACGCAGGAAAGTATATGTTCATTATCATTTAAATTACCCTGCAAACCTTTTACCCTTGCTGCCGAAACTAAACCAGCGTAATATGGATCTTCACCAGCGCCTTCCATAACACGGCCCCAGCGTGGGTCGTTGCTTACATCACACATGGGTGCAAATGTCCAGTGTATGCCGGCCGCAGCAGCTTCCTTTGCCGCTATGGATGAATTTTTTTCGATGCCAGGTAAATCCCAACTGCAGGCTTCGGCCAGTGGAATTGGGAAAATTGTTTTGTAACCGTGAATAACATCGTACCCAAAAATTAATGGAATGCCCAGGCGGCTCTGCATGGCTGTTTGCTGTATGGCCCTGGTATCTGATACTCCCACAACATTCAGCAAAGAGCCTACCCGCCCGTTTTTTACCATCTTTGCTTTTTCTGCCTGGCCTGCATCATTTAATGCAGGGCCTGTAAATGCACCGCCGTTTAACTGGTTTAACTGGCCTGCTTTTTCGGCTACAGTCATGCGGGTTAATAAATCTTTAACTCTTTGCTCAATTGGAAGTTTTGGATTTTGAAACGGGAATTTGTTTTGTGAAAAGCTGTTAACTGTAATAAAAAGTAAGGCAATAGAAAAAAAATATTTCATCAATTTTAAATTTAAAAATTATAAAAGTAACCGTATATTAGTTATTGTTTAAAAAAGTTTATTAGTTTTTTAGTTTTACAATACATGCCTGGTAAGGCTGCAGCTCAACTATATTTCCATTAACTTTTAAAGGTTGCATATTATTTATCCATTCATCGTCCAACTGCATTTTATCAAGATTAAACTTACCACCTGTTTTTCTGAAACTCAGCAGCACCAATACTTTTTCGCCATCAGCTTCTCTTGTATAAGCATATACATCAGGGTTCTCTCT
>JANMWP010000249.1:0-3431 GCA_031394065.1 Chitinophagaceae bacterium | reverse complement strand
TGCAGCACCAGGACGGACCACGTGAAGCTTACTTTGCCTGGAGCATTAACACCGAAACAATGAAGAAAAATTCCGAAGGTTCAGCCTCGGATGGTGAGTTGTATTACATCACCGGTTTACTGTTTGCTGCAAATAAATGGGGCAATAATACCGGCATCAATTATTATGGCGAAGCAAGAAGAATACTGGATGCCATGTGGAAAAAAGATGGTACCGGCAATATTTACAATCTCATCAATACCCAACACAAACAAATAACTTTTGTGCCTGAAGGCGATAATTATAACTGGACCGATCCGTCCTATCATTTACCGGCATTTTATGAAGTATGGGCTTTGTATGCAAAAGACGGGCATGAACAGTTTTATAAGGATTGTGCCGATACATCCCGTGCTTTTTTGCACCGGGCCTGTCATCCTGTAACAGGGTTAACTTATGACTATGCCGAGTTTAGCGGAGCGCCTCATCCGGCACCCTGGATGCCACCGGCCTTTCGCTACGATTCATGGCGTGTGCCCATGAACATTGCCATGGATTATGCATGGTTTGGTAAGGATAAAAAATGGCAGCAGCAGTACGCAAAGCGGCTTCAAAATTTCCTGCGTTCAAAAGGTCTTGATAATTATGAAGACCAGTTTAACACAGACGGCACTAAGCCAGATTTTATTCTGCAGGCTGGTCCTGTAAAAAAATTGAGGCATTCAATTGGCCTCGTTTCTACCGCTGCAACAACAGCGATGATCAGCAACGAAAAAGGTAGTGCCGATTTTATAAAAGCAATATGGAACGCCAAACTGGAGCCATATGAAGATGGTTATTTCGATCCTTATTATGATGGCCTTGTGCATTTGTTCGGACTGATGCACCTTAGCGGAAAATACCAGATTATAAAGCCGTAAAGGCATTAACACTTATTCAAATAAAAACAACGATTGCCAATAAAAACAACGCCAAATATGAAAAAAATAATTGTTGCGGTTGCAGGTGCTTTCCTTTTTAATGTAGCCGTTTATGCACAGGATGCAATTCAGCCTGCAACATCCGGCTTTGATGTGATACGTGATAGCATTGCACATGGAAACATTGATACGATTTCTTATAATTCAAAAACGGTTGGCAGCAAAAGGCGGGCATTGATCTATACGCCGCCGGGTTATACAAAAAAGAAAAAATATCCTGTACTGTATTTGCTCCATGGCATAGGAGGAGATGAAAAGGAATGGCTGAACGGGGGAACACCGCAGGTTATATTAGACAACCTTTATGCTGGTGGAAAAATTGAACCTATGATTGTGGTAATGCCCAATGGCCGTGCCATGAAAGATGACCGTGCTGTAGGAAACATTTTTGACAGTGCTAAAGTTCAGGCCTTCGCAACATTCGAAAAAGATTTGCTTAATGATGTAATTCCATTCATTGAAAAAAAATATCCTGTACTGGCAGACAGGGAGCACAGGGCCATTGCCGGCTTATCCATGGGGGGCGGACAATCACTCAACTTTGGACTTGGTAACCTGAATAAATTTGCATGGATCGGCGGTTTCTCCTCAGCGCCAAATACAAAGTCACCTAAGGAGTTGGTACCTGATCCTGAAGTGGCTAAACAAAAAATCAAACTGCTCTTTATTTCCTGCGGCGCCAGCGATGGTTTGATTTCATTCAGCAAAAGAACACATGATTACCTGCAGCAAAACAATGTGCCACACATCTATTTTATAGAGCCCGGCGTGCATGATTTTAAAGTTTGGAAGAATGGTTTGTATATGTTTTCTCAACTCATCTTTAAACCGGTTGATCCTTCTACCTTTTCAAAATATCCTGTTGCAGGTGCACCACTATCCACGAATATCCGCAATGCAAAATACCCACAGGTTACATCCGACAGCCGGGTACTGTTTAGCATAAAAGCTCCTGATGCAAAGAAAGTACAGATTGACCTGGCTAAAAAATATGACCTTGTAAAAGATACTGCCGGTGTATGGACCGTTACAACAGATTCGGTGAGCGAAGGCTTTCATTATTATTCATTGCTGATAGATGGTGTTGCGGTGGCCGACCCTGCGAGTGAAACCTTTTATGGCATGGGCAGAATGGCGAGTGGCATTGAAATTCCTTTTGCCGGTGGTGATTATTATTCAATTAAAAATGTACCGCACGGCGATATCAGGATCAAAAAATATTTTTCCAGGAATACATTTTCATGGCGACAATTTTATATCTACACCCCACCAGGTTATGATTCAGCCACTGCGGATAAATATCCTGTGCTGTACCTGCTGCATGGCGGCGGCGAAGATGAAAGAGGCTGGGCAACACAGGGTAAAACGGATATGATTTTAGACAATTTGATTGCTGATAAAAAAGCAGTGCCGATGCTTATTGTGATGGTGGATGGCAACTTTTATGGAAGCGGTGGAGGCATTGCCGGCTTTGGTGAACCTGCGCTAAAATCATTTGAAAACGAGCTGATGCAAAATGTAATGCCTTTTGTAGAAAAGTATTTCAGAACAAAAACGGATGCAGGCAACAGAGCTTTAGCAGGACTTTCAATGGGCGGCCTTCAAACATTGTATGCCGGTTTAAAAAACACTTCGATGTTCTCCTGGCTTGGTGTGTTTAGTTCAGGTTGGTGGGCCAATCAGCCTGCACTTTCTGATCCACAGTATGCTTTTATGAAAGAGCATTCGTCAACCATTAACAGTAACTTGAAAAACTTTTGGATCGCTATGGGTGGTCCGGAAGATATCGCTTACAAGAACTGCAAAATGATGCTCGGCAGGTTTGATGAGATGGGGGTAAAATACCAATACAGTGAATATCCCGGCGGACACACCTGGCCGGTATGGAGAAACAATTTGTATAATTTTTCACAGGTTCTTTTTAAATAAATACCGCCATGTATCTTTTTATATCCCGTAAATCATTTGTTGTTGCAACAGCTTTAGTATTTGTCAGCAATATTGTTATTGCGCAGCAAGACACTACACTAAAAAACACATTGCCGGCAGCCGGTCAACTGGTGCAGGATGAACCTATTGGCAAAGGCTGGGTAAACCTCCTTTTATCGGCTGATGACTGGAATTCTGAACCCACATTCTGGCAGCTTCAAAATAAAATACTACATGGCGCAATGGGAAAAGAAAAGGAACATCATTATAGCTACACCAAAAAAGTATATGGCGATTTTGAATTAAATGTGATGATAAAAATGGTGGGTGATTCCAACGCCAATTCCGGTGTTTGTATACGTATAAACCCAACCAATTTTGATGATGCACCGGGTTACCAGCTTGATATGGGAAAAGGTTATTGGGGATCTTTATGGGAAGAACGCAGAGGTAATATGATACAGAAATACCCGGATTCCCTTGCAGCAAAAGTTGTTAAGCAGAATGATTGGAACCATTATTATATAAAAGCAAAGGGGCATC
>JANMWP010000153.1:0-4334 GCA_031394065.1 Chitinophagaceae bacterium | reverse complement strand
CAACAGTTCGGATCTTTTTTAATTGTGTTCATGGCTATACTTTTAAATTGTGAAAAAATATTTTTTAACAGCATCCACTTCCTGGTTCACAACAATTTCTGTCATCTTTGGCAGGTTTTTCTGCATACACGGTAATGCTGGTTATTTTGGTGTTGCCTTTTTTATAATCAGCAATTTCAGTTTCTGATAAATAATTTTTTAAAATATCATCCGGTATAATAATCTCCTTTTCTTTTTGCAGCATTACATTTTTAAATCCTGCAGCTTCAATCATTTCCAGGTAAACCTGTTTTTGTATGGCACCGCTTACACAGCCTGCATATAATTCGGTCACTTCTTTCCATTTTGAAGGAAGCGAACCTTCCAACACAATATCAGAAATTGAAAAATGAGCGCCGGGTTTTAAAACTCTGAAAATTTCGCTGATAACTTTGTGTTTGTTGGGCACCAGATTCAGTACACAATTACTTACAATCACATCGGCATAATTACCGGTTACCGGCATATCATCAATATCGCCCAGCCTGAACTCTACATTGTTAAAGCTTAGTTTTTCTGCATTGGCCCTGGCTTTGTTAATCATGGCTTCGGTAAAATCAATACCTAGCACTTTACCGTTTTCTCCAACAATTTTACGTGCAATAAAAGCATCGTTGCCGGCGCCGCTGCCCAAATCGATAACGGTATCACCTGCTTTAATTTTAGCAAATTCAGTTGGCAATCCACAGCCCAAACCAAGGTCTGCATCCGGATTATAACCTTCCATCTTTGTGTAATCATCACTCATAATATTATACACTTCATCACCACAGCAGGATGATGTTGCTCCGCAACAGGAGGTTGCGTTTTGCGTTTGACTTTGTTCCGCAATGGCTGCGTACTTTTCTTTTACTAGTTCTTTAATTTGAGATTCGTTGTTCATAGCTTTAGTTTTTAGACCTCACCCCAATGAGCTACGCTCTTTCCCTTCGCTTTGCTCGTGAACTCCAAAGGAGAGGGAACTGGAATTTGGCAGTTATTAATTTATTACTATTTTTATTTTATGTCATACTTCGCTTCAATCTCCCACTTAGTTCCTCCGCCGCGGCGGAGGCGGAGGAGTTTTTAGCAACAGGCTTTTTCATTCTGCACTTTTAGTTTATTAAACAAAAAGCTGAACTCCCCCATAAATTTTTCAAAGGCTTTCCAGTTAATACAGTAACAGCTGCGTGGGCCATCAATGCTCCCATCAATCAATCCGGCATTTTTTAATTCCTTTAAATGCTGCGATACGGTGGATTGTGAAAGCGGTAACACTTCTACTATCTCACCGCATATACATTCATTCTTCTGCGCCAGCAATTTTAAGATGGCGATACGGGCAGGATGTGCCAGTGCCTTGGCAAATTCTGCCAGTTCCTGTTCCTTTTGTGTAAAGGATTCTTTTTTATGAATTGCCATTGTTTTAATCTTATATCGCAAATATACGATTAAATAAATCAAACTGCCAAATTTATTTTATAAAAAAAGTCAGGCTGATGACCTGACTGACTATTTTGAATTGATTTAAAAGTTATTTCTACTCCCTTCCATCAAACAAATTACCCAAGCCGCCCAAAACACTTCCTTCCTCTTTACGGTGATGTGTATATTGCTGCAACCTCCCCGCCAAACGACTTATTGGTAAACTCTGTAACCATACTTTGCCCGGACCGGTAAGCTTGGCAAAAAATAATCCTTCGCCGCCAAACATCCAGTTTTTAATACCACGTACCATTTCCACATCAAAATCAATACCTGCAGTGTAGGCAACTACGCAACCGGTATCTACTTTTAAAATTTCTCCGGCCTGCAATTCTCTTTCTACTACATAACCTCCTGCATGGGCAAATGCCAGCCCATCACCTTCCAGTTTTTCCATAATAAAACCTTCGCCGCCAAAAATACCGGTACCCAGCCTGCGTTGAAATTCAATACCAATGCTTACGCCTTTGGCAGCACATAAGAAAGCATCTTTCTGTGCAATGATTTTACCGCCGAGTTGCTGCAGATCAAACACTACAATTTTACCGGTGTATGGCGCAGCAAAACTTACTTTCTTTTTTCCCTGGCCGGTATTTGTAAATGCAGTCATAAACAAACTTTCGCCTACCAGCAACCTTTTACCGGCACTAAATAATTTACCCAGCAAACTATTATCCTGCTGCTGACTGCCATCGCCAAAAATGGTTTGCATTTCAATACCATTGTCCATCATCATAAATGCTCCGCTTTCTGCAATGGCTGTTTCGTTGGGGTCTAATTCTATTTCTACAAACTGGAGTTCTTCTCCATAAATTTTGTAATCAATTTCATGGTTTGTTCGCATGGCTGTAATTTTTTTGTGAAGATAATATCAATTAAAAAAAAGAAAACATAAAATTATGATGAAAGGAAAAAAATGCCACTCATTTGCATGAGCAGCATTTTTCAGATTTTTCATATTCGGAATAAATTATACTATGTCGTCTTAGGTTCTTTTAATTGCCCGTTCCATACTTTTTTACCCTGCAATCTTTTTACCAGGTACATAATACCTACAAAGATGAAAAAGAATGGGCCAAAAAATCCAAGCAACCCAATATATTTGGTGCCATAAAATTTCTCCATTGGCCGCCTCAATCTTTCAGAAATAAGGTACATACTGGGTACCATTATTAAAGTAAGGAAGAAGGCGAATATTAAACCGAAGATCATCGTCCAACTCAGCGGGCCCCAAAAAACAACACTATCGCCACCAAAGAAAATATGTGGCTTCAGGTGTTGAAAAAACGAAACGAAATCGATATTAAAACCAACAGCCAATGGCAACAGACCGAGTATGGTTGCAATGGCAGTAAGCATTACCGGAATGATACGGATTTTACCAGCCTCAATAGCAGCTGCTTTTGTACGCATTCCTCTGCCCCTTAATTCATCAGTAAACTCTATTAACAGAATACCGTTTTTAATTACAATACCAGCTAATGCAATAATACCCACGCCTAACATGATGGTAGCTATCGTCATGCCTGTAAATGCATAGCCCAGTAATACACCAATGATGCTGAAGAATATTTCGGTGATTACTATAAATGGTTTGCTGATGCTGTTAAACTGCAGCACCAAAATCATAAATATAATACCCAGTGCAATTATTAAAGCCCAGCCTAAAAAAGTTTGTGTTTCTTTTTCCTGCTCACTTTGTCCGCTTAGTTTTAAAGTAACATCAGCCGGTATTTTTGTTTTTGATTTAAAATCATCCAGCTTTAACTGCAATTCGGTATTTACTTTACCCACCATGGTAGGGTCAAGTACATTGCTTTGCAATTGTATGGTACGTTTTACGTTTTTACGTTTTATGGCTCCGGTTGCTGTGGTATAATCTCTGCTGGCAACAGCACTTATAGGAATACTTTTAACCCGCATGGTATTCATATCCATAAAAGTAATACGCATGTTCATCAGGTCGGTAATATTGTGGCGTACCAGATCAATGGTGCGTACCTGAATTTTATATTCGTCTTCGCCATCTTTTAATTTACTTACTTCTTTACCAAATAAAGCGGTACGTATTTCCATCCCAATCTGGCCGGTGCTTAATCCTTCCATCATTGCTTTTTCTCTATCTACATTAATGGTTATTTCCGGGCTTTTTAAATCCACATCCATCTGTAAGTTTTCTATACCATTAACCTGGTTGGTATCCATATAATTCGACAGGTCGGTAGCAACTTTTGCAATGCTTTCAAAATTATCTCCCTGCACTTCAATATTTACCGGAGGATCGGTTGGCGGCCCGCCATCTTCCTGTGCTACTTCGATACTGGCTCCCGGAATTCCGGTCATCTGCCTGCGGATTTCTTCTTTAAATGGCAATGTTTTTTTACCATTTCTCTTATCAAATTCAACAAAAGATATTTGTATGCGGCCCCGGTGAGGCTGCACACTCCGGTTATTATCCCTTGGATTATTTGCACTAACTGCCACATTGGTAATGATACTTTCAACAATGCCGCCTGGTTGTGTGGGTAATTCTTTTTCCAGAATTTTTTGTACCCTTCCTTCTAAAACATGTGTAATGCTGTCGGTATATTTAATATCGGTACCTACCGGCAGTTTTAAATACACATAAATAAAATTGGGATCGCCACTGGGGAAGAAAGTAGATTTGGTTCTGCCGGCACTTATACTCATATATAATATTCCTACTGATAAAATAAATAACCCGAACAATGATGCAAATGCCCATACCGGTCTCCAGCCAACCAATACCCATTTTAATAATCTTTCGTAATGGTTCATCAACCACGGCAATGCTCTTTTTTGAAAAACAT
>JANMWP010000085.1:0-4347 GCA_031394065.1 Chitinophagaceae bacterium | reverse complement strand
CCGTCTTGGGGCTTGCATCGTACTTTACTGTAAAGCAGGACCGTTGCTGGTTTTCAAAGGTTATGGTTGCAGTATCAATTTTATAGGTTTGTGCTGTTGCCTGCAGGCAAAAAGCAAGCGCCAGGCTTAGTAATACATATTGTTTTTTCATTGAAGGGGGTTGTGTTTAATAATATAAGCACAAAATTAAATGAAATTGATTGGATGGCAAGAGAATGGGCATATACTATGTTCCGCTTGGCGGCACACTGAACAGGAGAAAGTGTACATACAGAGTAAGCTGCAAACAAGCTTTTGCAAATACCCATCTGCCAAGGAAATAAAAAAATGAATCTGTATAATATTTTTTTTCTATTTTGTAACCTGTTCATTTTTTTTAACGATTTACTGATAAATATCAATTTTAAACAACCAATAAACTAATATGGAAGAAACATCCACAGCAACAACAGCCAAACAAAAAGGGGCAATCAGGCAAGCCCTGGGCGGTGCCTCATTTATTGAAAAATCGGTGCTGCTGGCATTTACGGCCGTAACATCGGGTGTGCTCATTCCCTATATCGGCGATAAAATTCAAGCAACCAAAACACAAAATGAAGTGATTGTGCAGGCCAAAGCCAAACTGCTGGATGATGTTACCAATACCATCATTACTTACGAATACCTGGCTGGCGATGTAAGTTATTATAAATCAGATTCGGCCTGGATGAACGACAAAATGCAGGCTCTGGCATTTGAACGTTATTCAAACAAAGTGGTTGACCTGATGGCGCAATGGGGAGTGGAGATTGCCAGGGCAAAAACCCTGGTATCGCCTGCTATAAGCGATAAGCTGGAAAAATTTATGGACAAAGTGCTTACGGAACAGGAAAACAAAATGGTATCGCTGTACACCAATAATGGTACAGTTGAAGAGTGGTACGAGATGAATGAACTGACCGGTAAAATGTATGAAGAAGCAAAAAAATTAATTGCCGAACTTGCAGTTGATCTTAAACTTACCAATGCTGATTTAAAAACAAAGTGAGCAACAGCATCCATTTAAAAACTATTAATCAAAAACTTAAAAACACCATATGAAATTATCAGCCTTACTTGGTTTATCATGCATATTACAGGTTAACCATGCATACATACACACAAACAATAACCGCCAGGTGGCAGTTAAAGAGCAAACAATTGCCCAGGGTATTTTTTTACAGGTGCAACCTGCCGATACCGCTATTGATGCAGGTTTAAGCAACCTTTACAAACACGGCATGCCCATGCTGCTATCGGATGCCAAAGCTGTTTTAGGCAATACCTATCATTTTAGCAAAGCCGGCGACCCTCCTGATTTTGATGATTACACCTGGCAAACAAAAGCCGGCATTCAATATAATTTTGAAGACATAAACTACAACGAAAAAGCTGTTGAACTCGACAGGTTAACCATCACTTCAAAGCTGGTAGTAAAACACCCACTGGGTATTTATCTCAACAAATCAACCGTTGCTGAATGTAAAAAAGCATTTGCCGGTTTAAGAAAATCTTTGGATAAAAGAACCTATAAATTCCGGAAAAGTAAAACCTGGTATTTTTTAGAATTCAATAAACAAAATGTGCTTGTTAAAATAAAATCAGTTGGTTGGGATACCGATATGTCTGGTTAAACGGCAAATTTTGATATCAATCGCCCACCGGGTATATAAAAAAGCCCCGCATTTACTGCTGGGGCCGTATCCTTAGAATAATTTACTGCAATTTAGCCAGCCACAAAGAGGCATTTAAAAAAAGTGGCTTGTGGCTGTAACTGCTCCAACCCGGAAATAAGTTATTACCGGGGGCGCCTGTACCATCATCAATGGGCGAACTGTCGCCCACAAAAAATACACGCCCGGTGCCATAGGTAGATGACAGGCTCATTACATTGGTATTATTTTGTGTGGCAGCCGTTTTCCAGATAAGCCCTTTTACATTGGGATTAACAGCCGTATTGGTGGTGGCCGTAGTTCCATTATTAAATTCCATTTGTGTAACTACTCCCTGCGATCCCGTTAAAATGGTGCTGCTTGCAGCATTGGTCCATACATTAGATGTGATGGTTGAAAAATTAGCCAGGTCTATGCTGAAACCGAATGGGTTGGTTGCAATGGTATTGTTGGTCATCAGGTCGTTCCAGATGGCGGGCGAGTCCCAGCCGTCTCCATCCCTGTCGGATCCTGTATGATCAGAAACCATGAATAAGCCTCCGCCATTATTTACAAAATTAAGTATAGCCTGTTTTTCGGCAGTGGTAAAAACATTGTTGGGTTCATCTACCACAAATACATCATAATTAGAAAGGTCCTGTACATTGCCGGCATTACCATAGGTAATGGCCGTTCCGGCCGGCAGGGTTTCAACAGTATGGCCAAGTTTTACCAGTTCAATTCCCCAACTGGAGAGTGCACCTGTCCAATAGCTTTCGGGTGTTGATGCAGTAACGGTTGATTGCGCAGGCGTAGGAATTCTTTGCGGCACTGCATCTTCATCAATTACCCAATCGGCATTACCGGCGGTTTCGGCATGGGTGGCATCAAACAAAAATCTTTTTGCTGCGGGTGCGGTGACATTAATGGTAAAAGTTAATGCAGTACTGGTTCCGCCACCAGGGGTTGGCGTAAAAACAGTAACCGAAGCAGTACCGGCGGTGGCAATATTGGCAGCGGGAACAAATGCTATTACCTGTGTTGAATTTACAAATGTTGTAGTAAGTGCAACATTATTCCATTTAATGATTGAGCTGCTGATAAAGTTTGAACCGGTTACAGCCAGTGTGAATGATCCCCCACCCACAGTAACATTATTGGGTGTTAAACCCGTAACAACAGGCAAAGGATTATTACCAGCCGTAATTATAAAATTGATTGCATTGCTGGTACCACCGCCCGGTGTTGGTGTATAAACCGTAACAGGTACGGTGGCGGCAAGCACAATACTGGCAGCAGGAAAAGAAGCGGTTAATTGTGTAGAGCTTACAAAAGTTGTTGTGTAAGCTGCACCGTTCCAATTAATGGTGCTGCCATTTATAAACCCTGTACCATTTACAGTAAGTGTAAATGATGCGCCGCCTGCAACAGCCGTATTGGGAGTTATAGAACTTAAAACGGGTACCGGGTTAGTGCTGATGCCACCTCCATTTCCTGAACCAGTATCAGACTTGCTGCAGGATACGATCAGCAATAACAAAAATGCGGCAAATGTTGGTTTAATTGTATGCATTGGGCAACCGTTAAAGTTTGGCTTGTTTAAAAAGCTATAAAAGTATTGATTATAAAGACCCTTCATTGAATAATATTGTTGTGCGTTGGTTAATACAACTTTACAGTATGATGGTTGCTAATGCTTTAATTGGTTAATATGTAAAAACAATTGATGGATTGAAATTCCTGTTTCATCGTAATTACAATTAAAAGGCCTTAAATGTAATTAAAAAGGCCTCCGGATAAGTCCGAAGGCCTGGTGCCCAGAACAAGATTCGAACTTGCACATCCTTGCGAACGCTGCCACCTGAAGGCAGTGCGTCTACCAATTTCGCCATCTGGGCAAAAAGTGTTTTGGGTTAGGTGTTTTGGGTTTTGTGTTAATACCCGAACTACTAACGGGATGCAAATATAATTGAAGTCTTCAACTTTTAACTATTAACTGTTAACCTTTAACTCCCTTTACACCGAAACATTAAAATCCCTCAACGCATCATTTAAACTTGTTTTAAGATCGGTACTTGGTTTGCGCTTTCCAATAATCAGGGCGCAGCCCACACCAAAATCTCCTGCCGGGAATTTTTTGGTGTAACTGCCGGGTATCACCACAGATCTTGCAGGTACAATACCTTTCATCTCCACAGGTTCGGCACCACTTACATCTATAATTTTGGTTGATTGTGTTAGTACCACGTTAGCACCCAGCACAGCTTCTTTCTCTACCCTCACGCCTTCTACAACAATGCAGCGGCTGCCAATAAAACATCCGTCTTCTATAATTACCGGGCTGGCCTGCAATGGCTCCAGCACACCACCAATACCCACACCCCCACTCAGGTGTACGCCCTTGCCTATCTGTGCACAACTGCCCACGGTTGCCCAGGTATCTACCATGGTGCCTTCATCTACATAAGCGCCTATGTTTACGTAACTGGGCATCAGTACTACGTTGCGGCCTAAAAAAGCGCCATATCTTGCCACGGCATGTGGCACAGCCCTTACGCCCAGCGATGCATAATCCGATTTTAGTTTCATTTTATCGTAAAACTCAAAAGGTGGTAAAGTAAAAGTTTCCATTTGCTGTATGGCAAAGTACATGAGTATGGCCTGTTTTACCCATTCG
>JANMWP010000078.1:0-1600 GCA_031394065.1 Chitinophagaceae bacterium | reverse complement strand
AGCCGGTTGCCATTTTGGTGTAGTTTTTATAAAGCGAATTGCTTCTGCACATGTTCCAAACCCGGGATCATTTTCGTACTTTATATCGCTCAAGCTGCCATCTGTATTAACTATAAACTTTAATACAACTTTATATGTGCCGGCTTTTGCACCATTATCAACCGGTGTGTTTACTTTTAAATTTGCCTGCAAAAACTTTTTCCAGGCTTCCTGGCCGCCGGTGAATTGCGGGTTAACTTCGGCTTTTGTAAAAACTATCTTCTCATCATTATTTTGTGGATTGCTTTTTTGCATCTCCGTAAAATTTTTATCAACTATTGCAAAACCGGGAGGATTTAAAACCATTTTTACTTCTCCATTATTGTCTTTTACATAAACCTTATCAAACATAATAGAACCGCCAGAAACACAACTGTTAATCAGGTTTTCAATTGGTAATAATGATTTAGAAATTAGGTTTACCATGGTTACTTTATTATCATAATTGTTAAACGCAATGTGTAACGTAGCAGAAACGAAACTATATCCTGTACTTACTGTCAATTCTTTTTGTGATTTTAAATAATCTAAGCTTATTGCGCCGCCTTTAAGGTTCCCAATAAATATTTTAGCTTCACCATCAGTATATTTTATTTTCGGAGTGGAATAAGTAAGATTCTTTCTGAATTCAGGTGGAAAATCCGGATCAGTGGGGTCGGGCACTCTTTTTACCTTAACAGTAAAACTTGCGGGTATTTTTGTTCCGTCTCTTTTTGATACTGTAATTGTAAGTTCTCCAATAGAGGTAACCCTTGCAACATAATTGCCCATACTGCCACTTCTTGTTCCTTGTGACATATTCACTACAAGGTCTTCCGGCTTTACATTTTGTACAGTAACAGTAAATGGGTTATCAATACCTATATAAAAAACACTCATTTTGTCGGCATCAGTAAAAGTAGTAGTGAAAACAGCCCCTTCATTATAATTTATTTCGCAGGCTCCATCAGCACCTTCATTACCATATTTTGCAATGGCTTCGCTTCTTTTTAACCATTTTATGGATACCGATTGGCCAACAAGTAATTTATTTCCCTCTTCAGCTTTTTTACCCTTACCGATAATTTTTCCATTTATGATCAGTAAAGCCTTTTCAGGATTAATTGGGGCATTATCCGGCACGGTGTCTTTAATTTTTGTGTAAATTTTCGATTCTCCAATTACTGAAACTTTATTGGCAGGAACAGAAATATTTTTAGAAGCTTTTTTTGATTCCACGGTAGCTGAAAAATTTTCTTTGACCGGTTTAGTCTTAAAAGTAAAAGCAGCAAACACCAATACAGCAAATGGTAAAACCATTAACCTGGCGATATAATTCAGTTTGGGGTTATCCATTTTAGTTAACATCATAAGTCTTCGTTTTATAGGTGAAAAGAAAAAATTATTAACTAACTCAAACCGGTGCTTTGGATAAGCAGCCTGTAATATCATAGCGGCAAAAGCAGCGGTATCACTATCTTCCACTGCTTTTTTATCGGCAATAAACTCATGTATCATGTACAGCTCTTTTCGGTACAGCCAAAAGAAAGGATTACACCAGCAAAAGATAAGTATGATGTTT
>JANMWP010000070.1:0-6613 GCA_031394065.1 Chitinophagaceae bacterium | reverse complement strand
GGTCCTTATGTAGAAGCTAAGCTGGATGCTAAAGTTGCTGCAATGATTGAAGGAAAAAGCAAAAAAGGTGTTATTAAAACCTGGAGCAGAAGAAGTACTATCACTCCGGATTTTGTAGGACAAACTTTTGCGGTTCATAATGGAAACAAATTTATTCCGGTTTATGTAACAGAATTCATGGTAGGACATAAGTTAGGTGAATTTGCACCAACACGTAATTTCAGAGGTCACTCAAGTAAGAAGATTTCTTAATTGAATATTAAATATTCAATCTAAAATATTAAATAAGAAAATGGAAGCAGTAGCAAAATTGAACAATTACCCCACATCACCACGCAAAATGCGTTTGCTGGTTGATTTGATACGTGGTATGGAGGTTGAAAAGGCATTAGCCGTTTTGGAACACAATCCAAAACACCCGGCTGTTCCCTTACGTAAGCTGGTATTATCTGCCATCAACAACTGGAAACAGAAAAACGAAGCAGGTGATGAAAGCACACTGGTAGTTAAAACAATTATGGTTGATGCCGCAAGGGTTATCAAACGTATGCGTCCTGCACCACAAGGTCGTGGATACAGGGTTCGCAAACGCAGCAACCATGTAACTGTTGTAGTAGATCAAAAAGCAATTAAAAATTAATAATAAAAAGCATTAACCAATAATATGGGTCAGAAATCAAATCCGATAGGTTTAAGGTTAGGAATCATCCGTGGATGGGACAGCAACTGGTTTGCAAGCAAAACGGAATATCCAAAAAAATTGATCGAAGATAACAAGATCAGAAATTACCTGAATGCCCGTATCAACAAAGGTGGTATCTCTAAGATCGTTATTGAGCGTACGCTTAATAAACTGATTGTTACCATTCACACTTCAAAGCCTGGTATCATCATTGGTAAAGGTGGTGGAGAGGTAGACAGAATTAAAGAAGAGTTGAAGAAATTATGTGGTAAAGATGATGTGCAGATTAATATATTAGAGATTCGCCGTCCGGAACTGGATGCAAACATTGTAGCCGATACCATTGCCCGCCAATTGGAAAATCGTATCAACTATAAAAGAGCAATCAAAATGTCAATTGCTTCTGCATTGCGTATGGGTGCCGAAGGAATTAAAGTAAAAGTTGGTGGCCGTTTGGGTGGTGCAGAGATTGCACGTAGCGAAGAAATTAAACAAGGCCGTACTCCATTACATACCTTACGTATGGATATTGATTATGCGAATGTATTTGCCTTAACTGTTTATGGTAAAATAGGTATCAAGGTTTGGATCTGTAAAGGTGAGGTTTTGGGAAAGCGTGATCTGAATCCAAATGTTGTTGCTGGTGGTGGAAAAGAATTAGGTGGAGAAAGACAACAAGGTGGATTTGACAGAAGAGATGACAGACGCGGTGGCGGTGGTGGAGACAGAAGAGGTGCCGGTGGAAACCGTGGCGGCGGGGGAAGAAGATAATTATACAATTAAGAAATTAGATAAGTAACATAGAAATTTTTAAAAAATGTTATCACCAAAAAGAAGTAAACACAGAAAGGCCCAGAGAGGAATGATGAAGGGTGACACCAAGCGTGGAGCAACCCTTGCTTTTGGAACCTTTGGATTAAAAGCACTGGATGAGGTTTGGATGAGTGCACGTCAGATTGAAAGTGCCCGTCAGGCAATGACCCGTCACATGAAACGTGAAGGAAATGTTTGGATACGTATTTTTCCTGACAAACCAATTACTGCAAAGCCGGCCGAAGTAAGGATGGGTAAAGGTAAAGGTAACCCGGAAGGTTGGGCAGCAGTTGTTCAACCAGGAAGAATTTTGTTTGAGTGCGATGGTGTACCTATGCAGGTTGCTAAAGAAGCATTTGCTTTGGCTGCACAAAAGTTGCCAATACAGACAAAATTTGTAATCCGTCACGATTACAAAGCATAATTAAAGTAATTATCAAAAAGAATAACAATGTTAAAGAAAGTTGATTTTTTAAATAGCCTGAAAGGATTAAGTGATGTAGATCTGAAAGCAAAGATTGCTGAAGATGAATTGCGTATGAAGAAACTTTCATTTGCTCATGCAATCTCTCCATTGGAGAATCCGCAAAGCATCCGCTCTTTAAGAAGAGATATTGCCAGGTTAAAAACAGCATTAAAAAAAGTACAGGCAGGATTTTAATTAATCCATAAAAAAGTAACTACAGTGGAAAGAAATTTAAGAAAAACAAAACTAGGAGTGGTATCCAGCAACAGAATGGATAAAACCATTACCGTAAGTGTAGAGCGTAAAGTAAAGCATCCGCTTTATGGTAAGTTCGTAAAAAAATCTACCAAGTTTCATGCTCATGATGAAAAGAATGAGTGTAGCATTGGTGATACGGTAAAGATTATGGAGAGCCGTCCTTTAAGCAAAACAAAACGCTGGAGACTGGTTGAAGTGGTTGAAAAAGTGAAGTAAGAGGCCCCTCCTATCCTCCCCGAAGGGGAGGAAAATGGCGAAGATTGAAGCGAAAATGATGATTTGTTAGTACAAAAGTCGAAATAAAAAATAATGTTTGGCCTCCCTTTCCTTCGGAGAGGGAACGAGGAAGAGGCCTCTAAAACAAATAAAATGATACAGCAAGAAAGCAGATTAAACGTAGCGGACAACAGTGGTGCAAAAGAAGTACTGTGTATTCGTGTACTGGGTAATAGCGGCCAGGACTATGCAAGAATCGGTGATAAAATAGTTGTTACAGTTAAAGATGCAATGCCTGCGGGTGGTGTAAAAAAAGGAACTGTTAGTAAAGCAGTTATTGTAAGAACTAAGAACAAATTGCGTCGTAAAGATGGTTCTTATATCCGTTTTGATGACAATGCAGTTGTACTGCTGAATGCATCTGACGAACCAAGAGGCACCCGCATTTTTGGGCCGGTGGCTCGTGAATTAAGAGATAAAGGGTACATGAAAATTATTTCATTGGCTCCGGAAGTTCTGTAATAATTAATAATAATTTTTGAAATAAAGCTGAAAAGCAAATTAATAAAATGAGTACAAGATTTAAACCAAAGTTTAACATTAAAAAGGGCGACACCGTTGTAGTGATCAGTGGCGAAGATAAAGATGTAAAGAAGCCCCGTAAAGTGTTGGAAATAATTTTAGAAAAAGGAAAAGTATTGGTTGAAGGTGTAAACATCGTAACCAAACATACCAAGCCAACTTCGCAAAACACCAAAGGTGGTATTGTGAAAATTGAAGCTCCGATAGCTATCAGTAATGTGATGCTTTGGGATGCTAAAGCCGGTGCCGCAACTAAAGTTAAACGCACCAGGGAAAATGGTAAACTAGTAAGAATCGCTAAAAAATCAGGGGAGGTAATCAAATAATGAGCACAACAACTAACAAGCCAAGAATGGCAGATAAGTACAAAAAAGAGGTTGTACCTGCTTTAATGAAAAAATTCAGTTACAAAACTGTAATGCAGGCACCACGTTTAACCAAGATTTGTCTGAATCGTGGTGTGAACGGATCTGTAACAGACAAGAAACTGATAGACATTGCTATTGATGAGTTATCAAACATAACCGGTCAAAAAGCTGTGGCAACCATGTCTAAGAAAGACATTTCAAACTTTAAGCTGCGTAAGGATATGCCCATTGGTGCAAGAGTTACACTGCGTGGAGTTAAGATGTATGAATTTTTAGACAGGCTTGTTTCTGTGTCTTTACCACGTGTACGTGATTTCAAAGGTATCAACGATAAATCGTTTGATGGCCGTGGAAACTATACACTGGGTGTTACAGAGCAGATCATTTTTCCGGAAATTGATATTGATAAGGTAAATAAAATTACCGGGCTGGATATCACTTTTGTAACAACAGCTAATACCAACGAAGAAGCATTTGAATTGCTTAAAGAAATGGGTATGCCTTTTAAAAACGTAAAGAAATAATTATAAAAGATTATGGCAAAAAAATCAATTGAAGCCAGGCAGAGAAAGCGTGAAGTAATGGTTGCAAAGTATGCTGATAAAAGAGCAGCTTTAAAAGCAGCCGGCGATTATGCAGCTTTGGACCTTTTACCAAAAAATGCATCTCCGGTTCGTTTAAAAAACCGTTGTCAGCTAACAGGCCGTCCAAGAGGGTATATGAGACATTTTGGTTTATCCAGAAACATGTTTCGTGATATGGCATTGCAGGGTAAAATACCAGGCATAACTAAGGCTAGCTGGTAATATAACCCCCTAACCCCCTGAAGGGGGAACAAGGATATCGCATTGTAAAAAAATTATTTAATCAATTAACTGAAATAACAATGGTTACTGATCCAATCGCAGATTATTTAACAAGAATTCGTAACGCACAGATGGCAAACCACCGTATTGTAGAAATACCTGCAAGCAATCTGAAAAAGCGTATCACCGAAATCCTGTACGATAAAGGATATATCTTGAAATATAAATTTGAAGATGATAATAAACAGGGTTTGATAAAGATCGCTTTGAAATATGATGCAGCAACTAAATTACCTGTCATTCAAAGCCTGGAAAGGATAAGTCGTCCGGGATTGCGCACTTATGCAAAGCCTGATGAATTGAAGCGTGTAAAAAATGGTTTAGGCGTTGCAATCATATCTACCTCAAAAGGGGTAATGACTGATAAAGAAGCCAAGGCTCAGAACGTAGGCGGAGAAGTACTTTGCAATATCTATTAAAATTTAAACCTCTGAATTTTAGTAAGAGGATTAGATATAAAAAATGATTTGATAATTAAGCCTCCGTCGTGGCTGAACACAAATCGAATAAAAAAAACAAAATAAAAAATCGACAATGAGCAGAATTGGGAAAAAAATAATAGAAATACCGGCCGGCGTAACTATTACAGTTAGTGCTGATAATGTGGTAACCGTAAAGGGCCCAAAAGGACAATTAACGGAAACACTGGACAGAGATATGAAAATTGAGATTAAAGAGGGTATTGCAAATGTAATTCGTCCAACTGATCAGATCCGTCATCGTGCTATGCATGGTTTATACCGTTCATTGGTAAGTAACATGGTAAAAGGTGTTACTGAAGGGTATACAAAAAAATTAGAACTGGTGGGTGTGGGTTATAAAGCAGCAGCAACCGGAAATCTTTTAGATATGGCTTTGGGTTACTCTCATAATATTGTGTTTGAAATTCCTAAAGAGTTATCAGTTGTTACTACCCAGGAAAAAGGTCAGAATCCGATGATTACTTTTGAAAGTATCGATAAACAATTGATTGGACAGGTTTGTGCAAAGATCAGAAGCTTACGTAAGCCGGAACCATACAAGGGTAAGGGTGTTAAGTTTGCAGGAGAGGTGTTGAGAAGAAAAGCCGGTAAATCTGCTGGTAAATAAAAATTAGTATAAACATCCCGGCAGAATCGGGAAAAAATAAAGATCATGAATTCAAAAAGTAGCGCAAGAGTAAAAATTAAATACCGCATCCGTAAAAAGATAAGCGGTGCTGCAGCAAAACCAAGGTTAAGTGTTTTCAGAAGCAACAGCGATATCTATGCTCAGTTAATTGATGACAATAATGGCGTAACATTGGCCGCTGCATCATCCAGGCAAAAAGATATTCAGGCGCAAAAAGCACCTAAAACTGAAAAAGGTAAAATGGTTGGAGCAGCTATTGCAACAAAAGCAAAAGAACTTGGCATTACTACAGTTGTTTTTGACCGTGGTGGTTACATCTACCATGGACGTGTGAAAGCAGTTGCTGAAGGTGCAAGAGAAGGTGGATTGGTATTTTAATTATAAAATTTCTAATAAGAAAAATAGATGTCAAATTTAATATCAAATAAAGTAAAAGCCGGCGACCTGGAATTGAAAGATAAGGTTGTTGCCATTAACCGTGTAGTAAAAACTACAAAAGGCGGTCGTGCCTTCAGTTTCTCTGCATTAGTTGTGGTTGGTAACGAAGCCGGAATTGTTGGACATGGTTTGGGTAAGGCCAAAGAAGTTCAGGAAGCTATCACAAAGGGTATTGAAGATGCAAAAAAGAATTTGATAAAAATTCCTTTAATGCATGGTACAATCCCTCATGATCAGTTATCTAAAGAAGGCGCAGCTAAAGTTTATATTAAACCTGCAGCACATGGTACCGGTGTAATTGCCGGAGGTAGTATGAGAGCGGTTTTGGAAGCAGCTGGTATTACCGATGTGCTGGCAAAGAACCTGGGTTCTGCAAATCCAACCAACGTGGTAAAAGCAACTTTTAAAGCATTGGCTACTTTACGTGAACCAATTGCTGTTGCAAAAACACGTGGCATTTCTTTAAAGAAAGTATTTAACGGATAAATTTTAAGTCATTGGTCATTAAGTCATTTTGTGATATCACGGATGCTAATGACTTAATGACAAATGACAAATGACTTTATAATTATGAAAAAGATAAAAGTAACACAGGTTAAAAGTGTAATTGACCGCTCGGAGCGCCAGAAAAGAACAATGGTAGCTTTAGGACTAAGAAAAATGAATGCGTCTGTTGAAGTAGAAGCTACTCCTTCAATATTAGGTATGGTTACAAAAGTTAATCACCTGGTAAAGGTTGAAGAAATCTGATTTGAATATTTGAAGATGAGCCGATTTGAAAATTCCGGGTCTTCATCTGCAAATCATCAAATTC
>JANMWP010000069.1:0-2324 GCA_031394065.1 Chitinophagaceae bacterium | reverse complement strand
TGAATGGTGATATTTGAATAGGGAAGTTCAGGAAAGAATTTCCTAAGCGTATCTGTATAGCTAATCTTACCTTTATCTTTCAATAGCAAGATGCCCATTGCAGTGAATTCCTTCGCTATGGAACCGCAATCAAAAATGCTGTTACTGTCAAGTTTTTTCTTTGTGTTGTAATCAGCAAACCCAAAAGACTTTTTATAAATAACATTTCCATCTTTTGAAACCAATACATTACCATTGAATCCATAAAGATTGGTTTGACCTTCCATGTATACATCAAAAAGTGAATTATTATGTTGTGCATATAATGCAAACGGGAATAAAAGAAGGAGAAATGTTTTTTTCATAAATAAGATTTACTTGAATTAACTATTCTATGGTTTTAGGAATTGGAAGATATAAACTTATAAAAATTAAACTCCAAGTGAGTTCGCAGTATAACGCACAACTCTTGTATTGATGCTATTAAACGCTACCTCCTCAAAAAAATCTACACTCATTATCAACATGGCAGCATTATACATTTTCAATTGTTTATAGTATCCTCGCAATTTAACAAAATTTTTAATCTATTACCACTTTAGGGTATTGCATATTTCAAAAATATATTTAATATTAGCAGTCTCATTCATTACCTAACTTTTAAATTATAATTTTATGAACAGCAATCCACGTAATTACAAAGGCAAAGATGTTGACATGCTAATGACCGGCAGCACCGTTATTGAAACTGCTATTGCCAACCAGGCCCTGCTGGTACCCCGGCGCAGCACCTGGGCCGCCCCTTATTTCAACAATTTAAAAAACCGTATTGATGCTGCGTTTAAAACCCACTTGGGGGTTGATAGTGATAAAGACCTAAGGCAAAGCACCCAGGTGCTGCTGGCCATTCAGGTGCAGGCCATTAAAGATTTGGCCCTGGCCAAAGTGCAGATTGGCGAAGATTTTAAAAAAGACCCCACCCGCCGCACCGAAATTTTTAAGCAACTGGGTTTTACCAGCCATTTAAAAAATGCACAAAGAAAAGATCAGGAGGCATTAATAAGCCTGCTATATATGTTTCAACAAAACCTGCCCGGCCTGCGTACCGAAATTGAGGGCAAGGGTACCGATAAAGCCACCCTCAACGCCATCATTGGCTATGCCGATACCCTTAAAAATGCCAATGTAAACCAGGAAACCTTTAAAGGCAGCAAAAAAACCGTTACCGCCGCCGCCCTTACCGAGTTTAACGCCATTTACGATGAGGTAATCAGCATCTGCAAAATTGCAGCTAAATTCTGCGCCGATCAACCACACCTTAAAGAACAATTTAGTTTTAGTAAAGTAAGTAAGGCTCTCAACAATAAACCGGGCGGAGGCGGTGGAGAAAATCCTCCCAAGGCTTAACGCAATTTTTCCGGCATGGCCGGGTCAGCTCTTTATATAAATTTACCGGTCTCTGGCCTGGTTGTGGCGGTCTCTGGTCTGGTAGTGTCAGTCTCTGGTCTGGTTATGTCGGTCTCTGGTTTAGTAAAGCCGGTCTCTGGCATAGTAGGGGTTGTCTCTGCAACAGTCAGGCAGGTCTCTGCTCAATTTGTGCCGGTCTCCGGCCTGGTTATGCCGGTCTCTGGTTTAGTTGTGTTGGTCTTTGCAATGGTTGGGCCGGTCTCTGGGTTACGCTGGCCATTCGGCTATTAATTATAATTTTAAAAAAAATTACCCATGGCAAAGGCAAAAAAAACTAAAACTGATAAACAAAAGGAGCTTGAACTTGAAAAGAAGAAAATGCAATGGATGGAAGAGTTGCAAAACTCGGAAGCGGTGCAAAATTATCTGGGTGGGTTTCATTCGTCGGGTGAGGGCTTTTTAAAAGATTACGTGTTTAAAAAATGGTTGTGGCACAGGCATGTAGATTATTACACAGGATATACCGAAAAGGAACAGTTAATATGGATAAATGCTGCGTTCGAACACCTGGAAATGATTCTGCAAAAAAAATTATTTGATGCACAATGCCTGTGGCGGGCAGAAAAAGTGACTTATCCGGGAGTTGAAATTGGCGAAGACTTTATTTTTTGGGAGCATGATATATTTAATTGCCTTTTTATTGAGCCTGTTAATGAACACGATATTGAGTTGTATAGTATTTACCTGCAACAAAATAATGTTGATGAAGCATTTAACCGTTGGGGAAACTGGCAGGACTATGACGAAATAAAAGAGGCCTACAATACCAGTAATGCAAACCGCAATTTTCCGGAGTGGTACGATTTTCATAACGGGCGTACCGGTGGTGGAGTATTGATGCTTTTGCCCGATATACGTGGTGAAAAAGAAATTTTTTA
>JANMWP010000052.1:0-2954 GCA_031394065.1 Chitinophagaceae bacterium | reverse complement strand
TGCGGTAGGTTTTTTTAGTTTAGAGATGAGCAGCTCTCAATTGGTACAACGTATTTTAAGTGCCGAAAGTGAAATATGGCTGGAGAAAATTGCCCGTGGTAAATTAGAAGAGCATGAGATGAAGCAGTTGTATAAAAACGGGATTGAGCGTTTATCAAAAGCGCCCATTTTTATTGATGATACAGCAGCGCTGAATATTTTTGAATTAAGAGCTAAATGCCGCCGTTTAAAAAACAAACATAATGTAGGCCTTATCATCATCGACTATTTACAGTTGATGAGTGGTGCAGGCGAAAACCGCAATGGCAACCGGGAGCAGGAGATCAGTCGTATATCACGTGACTTAAAAGGATTGGCAAAAGAATTACAGGTGCCCATCATTGCCTTATCGCAGTTAAGCCGTGAGGTAGAGAAAAGAAAAGAAGGTGCAAAAATTCCGCAGCTGAGTGATTTAAGAGAATCGGGTGCCATTGAACAGGATGCTGATTTGGTAATGTTCATGTATCGCCCCGAGTATTATGATATTACCAGTAACGAAATGGGCGAGAGTAACAAGGGCGAAACTTTTGTAAAAATTGCCAAGCACCGTAATGGCAGTTTGGATACGATAAAACTGAAAGCGCTATTGCATATTCAAAAATTTATTGAAGAAGAAGGTGGCAGCGATTTTGCCAGCGGCTTACCTGGCGGTAACTGGAAACCGGTTAAGGGTGATGACGGCGATGGTGCAAAACTGTACATACAAAAAGGCAGCAAGATGAATGATGGGGAGTTTGATGAGGATGCGCCGTTTTAATTTACCGCCGAAGGCGGTGAAAGATTGCCACAGAGGCACAGAAAACACAGAATAGAAAATGCCCCTTGCCTTTTTTTATAAAGAAGATTTAGTTGCATCCAGTAACGA
The DNA here is from genome assembly GCA_031394065.1 of Chitinophagaceae bacterium. GTDB lineage: Bacteria > Bacteroidota > Bacteroidia > Chitinophagales > Chitinophagaceae > Ferruginibacter. The sequence continues at coordinate 2,050 of JANMWP010000052.1, read as the reverse complement.
TATTGTGCTGGATGAAGCCACCAGCAAGCATATAGTGCAGGTATTGCGTATGCAGAATGGCGGGCAGTTGCAATTGACAAATGGTAAAGGAATTTTATTTACCGCAGAAATTTCAGACAATAATAGAAAAAAATGTATAGTTACAGTTATACAAAAATCCGAAATCGCAAATCTAAAATCTAAAATCATCATCGCTATTTCTCCTGTAAAAAACAACACCCGCTTTGAATGGTTTTTAGAAAAAGCAACAGAGATTGGTGTGTCAGAAATTATTCCGCTGCTTTGTGAAAGAACCGAAAAAACAACTTTTAAGTTTGAGCGGATGAAAAGTATTTTGGTAAGTGCGATGCTGCAAAGCCAGCAATGTTGGTTGCCGGTATTGCATGAGCCTGTTCGGTATGATAAACTTTGGCAAAGTTTTAAAACTTTGCCAAAGTTGGATGAATACCAGCAAAAATTTATTGCACATTGTGTTGATGATATTAAAAGGAGTTTATCGGATTTAAATAATAAATCACTTTCTTCTAAAATTATTTTAATAGGCCCCGAAGGAGATTTTACAAATAAAGAAATTGAACTTGCTTTGCAAAATCATTACAGTGCTGTAAGCCTTGGTGAAACAAGGTTGAGAACGGAGACTGCGGGTATTGTGGCGGCAACCTTACTTCGCCTCGTCTGAAAATTCTGTTTCTTCATTTTCGCTGATATAAGGTTCATTTAACTTAACTATCCTGTTTTTGTTCATGCGTTTCCGCATTACCATGTTCAGTATTTCTACAACAAAAGAAAACGCCATACCAAAATAAATATAATTTTTCAGGTTAAGCTCATGCGCTGCTTCTGCATTCCATCCTTCCATAATCAGGCTAAGTCCAATCATTACTAAAAAAGAAAGTGCCAGCATTTTTAATGTTGGGTGTTTGTGAATAAAGGCAGAGATGGCGGGACTGAACAGGAACATGATCGTCATAGCAATTACCACGGCAGCGATCATGATCTCTACATATTTGGCGGTACCACCTGCAGTGATGATACTGTCGAATGAAAAAACTGCATCAATCAATATGATTTGTCCGATGGCATTGCCAAGCGATATTTTTTTACTCTTTTGATTTGATTCATTTGGGTCTTCGCCTTCAAGTTTATGATGTATTTCCATTACCGATTTATAGATAAGAAATAAACCTCCTGCAAGCATTACAATACTGGCCAGGTCAAATCCTTTATCAAAAATGGTAAATACAGGTTTTCCTTTTTGGGAAAGCAGCCAGCCTAGGCCCATCAACAATAAACTACGGGAAATGATACCGGTTATCATCCACATACGACGGGCTTTTTTCTGATCTTTTTGTTTATCAAGCCGGTTGAGTATGATGCTTACAAAAATTACATTATCAATACCCAGTACCACTTCCAGTACAACAAGAACTAAAAAACTGATAATACTTTCGCTGGTAAATAAATGTTCCATAACGCCAATGTGCTAATATGCTGATGTGCAAATGTGCTGATAATAATGCAAGAGATTAATTTTTTTCTGAAATTATTTTACAAATCCGTTTTACAATACCGGGCCCTTCATAAATAAAACCGGTCCATACCTGTACTAAAGTTGCACCTGCCTCAATTTTTTCTTTTGCATCTGCCCCGGTAAATATACCGCCGCTTGCAATAACGGGTATTTGTCCGCCGGTTTTTTGGTGAATATATTTTACAATTTCTGTGCTTCTTTGTTTCAATGGCAATCCGCTTAAGCCGCCGGAACCAATGTTCGTGAGTTGTGAGTGGTGAGTCGTGAGTTGGTCTCTGCTGATTGTTGTGTTTGATGCAACAAGTCCGTCTAATTTTATTTCAAGTGCTAATGCGATCACGTTATCAATCTGTTCGGTTGTTAAATCAGGGGCTATTTTTAAAAGAATCGGTTTTGGTCCTGAGCCTGCCGAAGGGTTGAATTTTGAATTTTGAATTTGCAGGTTAGTCAATATCTTATGCAATGAATCTTTCTCTTGCAATTCTCTTAAACCTGGTGTGTTGGGGCTGCTTACATTCA
>JANMWP010000046.1:0-3183 GCA_031394065.1 Chitinophagaceae bacterium | reverse complement strand
ACGGTGCCTTTACCTTAGTCTTGTATCAGCAATACCTGGCGAAGTTTTTCAAGCCAGTGTAAGGCATCCCCGTTTAATGTTTTAACCGAAATTTCATGCTGTTTCATTTTTGTTTACATTTGATGAACAACAAAAATGAAGGTTTATGATTTGAGGAGTTTCAATAATTGGTGGGAGCCCACCGCAGGTGTTGCTTGAACAGCCGTTTTGCAAAAGCGGGGGTTTCGTACTTCTATGAAAGTGAGGTGCTAAATTCAAGCTTTGTGCAACTAATAAAGTTTAGTGCTAAAAATCCCCGCCTTCGCAAAGCGGCCAAACGTTGGTTGCAATAGCAATTGGACACACCCTGAAAATTATGAAACGATACTTCATCATCTTCTTGTTTTTGACGTTAAAATTATATGGACAAGCACCCCTTGACATAAAATCTTATCTTGACAATAAGCAAGTATCACAAGCTGCCAAAGACTTTTATTATGGCAAGTTTAAGCCTGCCGACGACACAAAAACCTTTTCAATTATTGACAGCCTAAAGACTAAAAATAATTTGACAAGACCCTTTTATATACTTTTAATTTCCAAAATAATTAACAAAGCAGATGGTGCATTATCAGAATCATTGGGAGTTAGCTGTAAAGACTTTATAGAATCAAAGCCGGACTTTTTAATTGATTTTTTGTATTCAAAAAGTACAACAGTTGACAAACGCTTTTTGGACAATTGGGCTAAACAAATTGCAGGTGAGTTCATGATTGACTGTGAAGGAAAAGAAAAACAGTGCGTTAAAACGTCATTACAAAAAGCATCGTCAAAAATCAAGTTAGACAACAAATCAAAGTTGACAGCTTTCTACCACAAAATAGAAAGCTACTGCCACTAGTCGAGTAAGCAAGGGGGATTTCACCCCCTGCTCCTCACAGAACCGTACGTGAACCTCTCGATTCATACGGCTCTTCAAGATGATGTTGGCAATTAGTAAGCCGGCCATACACTCCAATGGGCAAACAGGCTCGGTTGCATTTTATACAACACATTCAACCACCGGCGACTTTTACGCAGGCTCATTCGCTTATTCCACTTGCACCATTTCTCAAGCCGCCTGTTTACAAAGCGCCAAAGGTCGTTCAGGTTCCGTTTTATAAAATGGCAGTAGTAGTTTTGCCAGCCACGTATCAATGGATTTAATAAATTTGCAACCACATAAATACTGCCCGTTCGGGTGTGTAGTTTTAGGCTGCGTATCTTATCCATGATGGCTTTCTTTGATGCTCCTGATGGCCAGGGCAGTATCAGCAGCTTACGTTCCTCCCCTTCTTTTACCCATTGTGGTGTAAATACAAAACCGCCCATTTCAAAGCTGTTAACTTTCGTTACATCTTTGGTTAACGGGTAAACGTGTATGTTTGACATTCAAAAACTATCAAAACTTTCTAATAAATTTCAAGAAACTAAAGACTCATTTCCAAAAAATAAGCATAAGTACTTTAATGTAAAGACCGTTGAAAATTTCATTTTTCATCTTGGAGATTTTTCCTCTGACTCCCAAAAAGAAAAAATTTATGATGCATTGAATGAATATATAATTTTCATTAATAAGACAACAATTAGAATAACTAACGCAAAAGAATCTCAAAAAGCATTCTAAAAATACCTGACTCCTTTGGTTAACATTTTAGACTTTTTAGGTTTTCGACTTGCAATCAAACCATGGATAATTGTTTTTTGGACACTAATATTTTTTTGTTCTAAACTCATTTGTAAACTCTATTCTGCTTTTCAGTGGAATCTTTACAATAGACTTGATATTTTCCATACGACAGATTTATTACGGAAGGCAAAAGAAATTATATAGCTTTATGCATTAGGGGAGTGAAAGGTATGCTGCTAACATTTAGTCGTATAGCTGACAAGCCCCCGCAATTAAAATCGTTTAAAAATAAAATCCAACAGCCCCAAACCGTGAAGGAGTACCATCTTAGAACTTTTTTATTAGAAAGATTCGTGTCGGAAAGAGCAGCTTTAATTGGCTGGCTTTACGATAGTATTTTGCTTACTTTCTTTAATGAATTGTAAAGAGAAAGAGCCCTTATTTCAGTATTATAAAGTAACTGACTGTTTTCAGCCCCACTACGTAGCTAATTTGAAATGCAACCGCCGGAAATATATTGTTTTAATTTTGTAAGTTTACAAAATCAATGAGCCGTACAATTACATATAAAATATTATTTATTCTTTGTATTGCTTTTTTAGCAGCAAAAAATAACCACGTTTTTGCTCAACAACTCCCAATAAACGATACCCTACTTACCGCAGCAGTTATTTACGAAGGTGATACCATTGAAGCCAAAACATTGCAACCTTTGTTAATAAGGTCGTGGTACAATGAAAGCCAGATGAGTGCAAAGGCAAAATGGACCCGTTTACGAAATGCTGTTTATGTTACTTATCCGTATGCAAAAAGGGCTGGTGGAGTAATGAATATTTTGAATGTACAGCTTGCACATATCCTTAAAAGTGAAGACAGAAAAAAATGTATTCAATCCAAAGAGAAAGAATTAAAAAAAGAATTTACAGACCCGCTTACCAATTTATCCATTTACCAGGGTAAGGTTTTAATGAAATTAATAAACAGGGAAACCGGCAATAACTGTTACGAAATTATTAAAGAATACAAAGGTGGGTTTACCGCAAGGTTTTATCAAACTGTAGCTTTCTTTTTTAGCAGTAATTTAAAACAGCCGTACGATAAAAACGGAGAAGATGTTGAAATGGAAAAAATTGTGCAGGAAGTAGAGCGGATGTATGGGTTTAGAAGTTAGGTAATAGACAATGACAATTACTATTTTAATGCCTATCCCTGCTTTCAAAAAGAAGTTCTTACCTAAACGGTTTGATTAATAATTTATTCACTTACCTAACAGGCTTAAATAAAGGCTCCTCCTCTGTTTAAATTCTTTACCCCGCTTGCTGGTATTGGATTTAAAACTTTGCCTGGTAAAAGTAAACCATAAAAACTCCCCTTCAATAATGTAGCTGGATTTCGATTAATGGTGTTTTTTAACTGTTTTTCCTTCAATTACCCTATTTTTGCCCTCCAAATTTTAACAATACATTTATTATTATGGACAAATTGTTTTACGTAGTTCCTGCATTGGGCATTGTTGGCCTTTTGTATACATTTAT
>JANMWP010000190.1:0-5513 GCA_031394065.1 Chitinophagaceae bacterium | reverse complement strand
TACCTGCCTTGTGTGTAACCGGTAGTTATACTTCCGTTGTAACCAAACAGCTTGTTCTTTTTTGTTTTAATATTGATAACACCCGCATTACCGGCTGCATCATACTTTGCAGGAGGGTTGGTCATTATTTCTATCTGATCCAACTGACTTGCAGTCATGTTTCGTAACATATTGGCAAGATCGGGCCCACTTAAATAACTGGGGCGGCCGTCTAAATAAACTATAACACCGGCTTTTCCTTTAAGGCTGATATTACCGTCTTTATCTACAGAAATGCCCGGCGCTTTTTCCAAAACTTCCAGTGCAGTGCTGCCTGTACTGGTAATTGAAGCATCTACATTTACAATGGTTCTGTCAATTTTTCTTTCAATTAATGGTTTTTTTGAACTTACTACAACTTCTTTCATTGCCTTATCAGATGGAATAAGTTGCAAAACACCCACACTTACAGATGAATTAGCTGCAGAAATGGTAATTGCAGCACTATAAATTTTAACATGACCAATAGAAGTAGCCAAAACCAGGTAATTACCGTCTTTGATATTTTCAAAGGAGAAATTACCGTCTTTGTCTGTAACTGCAACTTTTACCAAGGCAGAATCTTTGGATTTTAACAGAGAAACAGAGGCGGCGTCAATAATTTTTTGATTACCCCCATCTTTAATACTTCCGGAAATTTTGCCTCCGGATTGGGCAAAGCTGGACATACCAATGGTAATAGCAGCCAGCAGGCTGAAGAATTTTTTCATGGCTATACTTTTTGTTTTTAACCCAAATGGCTATTGGGCGTTTTTTAAATAATCAGTTATATACTTTGATAACTACTTCACAAAAGTAGGTACTATGCGTTACATAGTACATTGTTTAATACTGAACGGTAAAATTAAAGGATAACTGGTTATGTCCCTATATACGTTAAACAAAAAGAAAGGTTACAGGCAGAAAAAGAATTAAATGGCCATATGTTAACTTTTAACAGCAGCTTTTCGTTTTACAATAATGATGAGGATTATGCCCGCCAAAACGAGGGCAGCAGATATTATTTCGGCCTGAGTGGGATGAAAACCAAAAAATGAATAGGTATTATTTACCCGGATTAACTCTACCGTAAAGCGCTCTATTCCATTTAAAATGAGATAAATACCAAACATTACACCCGGTACCTGTATCCGTTTTCTTATGGACCACAGTATTAAAAACAGTAAAGTACAAATTACGGTTTCGTAAAACGGTGTTGGAAAAACCGGTTGTGGTAAGGCCCTGCAATGTTCTTCGTCACAGTCTTTCATTTGCACACCGTCTTTATTTACATTTTGGGGATAGGTATAAGCAAACATCCACACAGGTAAAAAAGATGGGCCTTTAAATGATTTATGTGGAATTTTTTCCAGACTTTCATAAACACGGTCAGTTACCTGTACCAGGGCAGAGTCTTTATTAAATACCTCGCCTTTTAAAAAATAGGCTGCATTTTTATTAAGTTGGTTTTGATAATCACCCGGTGCCGCTTCTACAACTTTTCCTTCGGCATTAACAACATAAGCACTGTTAAATATACCCCAGTCGCCATCGCCGGCAACCTGGCAACCAATACGGCCAACTGCATAGGCAAGCAAAAGCGCCAACCCAGCAGCATCAACCAAATGAATAACTTTTATTCCTTTTTTAGAAGCATACAAGCAAATGGCAATAGCCGCTAAAATTAAACCACCGTAAAAAGTTAAACCGCTTGCCGAAAACAACCTGCCAAGGGGATCTTTTACAAAATCGCTCCAGTTTTCCAGGTTATCAAAAAGCTTGGCACCAATAATTCCAAATACCAAACCAAGTATTATAATATCCCCTACCCGGTCGTGCGGCCATATGCGTACATTGCGGCTTTCGGGTTCTTTTAATTTTTGTTTGTTTTTATCGTACCATTTAAACCAGGCCAATAAGCCTGCAAGCAATAAACCGCCCAATATATTGCCGGAAGAAGAAAAAATGTAATCCTGCGGATTAACCTCAGGTGCTTTATTAAAAAAGAGTCCAATAATTTTATAACCAAAAATAAAACCAACCAGGGCATTAATAAACAGTTCAGCAATGGAAGCAGGCTTCCCAACTGTAATCATTTCTTCTCTTGGCGATAAAAGCCCCTGTTTTTCTTTTCGCTGTAATTCTTTACTTAAAACTATAGCTGCTGTAACAAAGCCCATAGCAACCATCAGTCCAAATGTATTTAAAAAGCTGAGGCCGTGCCATTTTAAACCAAACCAGTCTTTGAATACATAATATAAGTTGGGATACATCTCTTATTTAAGGTTTACTAAATTCGGACTGCAATATATTCAATATAACAATGCAATGGTAATACAAAACCTCCTGTTTAAACAAGAGGTATGTTTACAGTACTTACTGATTAACTGTATCAATTGCAATGTTGTTCAAATGCACCAATCAGATTTTCGGCAATCATTTGTGCACTTCGTCCTTCAATATTATGACGTTCAATAAAATGAACCAGTTTACCATCTTTAAACAAGGCAATAGCCGGAGAAGATGGTGGGTAAGGCATTAAATGCTCTCTTAATTTATTTACTGCTTCAATATCAAAACCGGCAAAACTGGTAGTAATATGATCTGGTTTTTTTGATGTATTGTGTACAGCCATCAATACACCCGGACGGGCAGTGCCTGCACTACAACCACAAACAGAATTTATCATAACCAAAGTGGTACCCTTTTCGGCCAGGGTGTTTTCAACTGCATCTGCAGTTAACAATTCAGAAAAGCCATTTTCAGTTAACTCTTCTTTCATGGGTATTACAATTTCTTCTGGATACATATGCTGATAATTTTTTTAGAATGTAAAATTACATACTTCTATCAAAAGATAGCAAACCACTCAATACTATTCCCGATATCGAAATCTTATCAAAGCGGATATTATGGCAGTTTAGAAAATATAACGCAGACACAATGACCTGATTTAAAAGCCAAACTTGAAATTATGTCGTTAAAAATCAGTTGGAATATAATTTGCCATTTTAAATTCAGGATTAAAAAATTATAAACCTAAAAAAATAATAGCTATGACACTTGTAAAAGTTAACAACCCCATCAACAAAACTTTTGATGGTTTGATGAATGAATTATTCAATGAATTACCGATGAATTTTGGTAAATCAATCCGTGAAGATGTTTTACATTTTCCGCCGGCCAACATTGTTGAAAAAGCCGATCTGTATAAGATTGAGCTGGCAGCACCCGGTATGCAAAAAGCTGATTTTAATGTAAAATTAGATGGTAAAATTTTAACCATCAGTGCTGAGAAAAAAGCAGAAACAACTTCGGAGAATGAAAAAATGATCCGGAAAGAGTTTGGTTACAAAGCTTTCAAACGCAGTTTTACGCTGGATGAAAAGATTGATGCAACCAACATTACAGCCAGGTATGAAAATGGAATATTAAACCTTGAGCTTCCAAAAAAAGAAGAAGTGAAAAATGGTGCAAAAGAAATTACCATTCAATAAAAAGTAGTTTTTTCATAAATATACAGTTGGTTTGGAATTGCTGATAATAAGCAAAATCGGTCTTCTCAGTCTTGAGAAGACCCTTTTTTTTATTCGCAATCTTTTCTTCTGCGGGTATCAAGTATGTACTGTATTTTCCACTCATTGTTCAGCCGTACCAGTTGAAAAGAATTTACACCACAGCTATAAAATTTTCCATTAAAATATAATTTAAAAGGCGTCCACACAGCAGCCATGGGGCCATCAATTTTTAAATCTTTAAAAACAATCTGTTCGTCGGCTGCACCAGCCGGAATAGTAGCTATGATTTTTGCAAAATCACCTGGCGTTTCCGTCGTAATAATGGTTTTACCTTCTTTGTCTTTACCAAAGGTTTGCAAAACAGCGGTTTCAGTAAAACAGGATTTTACCAATACCGTATCGCTGTTCTTCATACCGGTAAACATTTTATTAATTACAGCTTTTATGGAGTCTTCGGCGGTTTGTGCATAAGCTGCACTGCCTGTAACTACGATTGATAAAAGCAACAACAGAAAGGATTTGTAAAGCTTGTTTAGCATGGCTGGCATTTTAATGAGCAATAAAAATAGGCAACACAAAGTTTACCTATGATAAAATTACATGAGTGGTTATGCCACTATTTATATCCCAAAATCTTCAACATGCTTTGCGAAGTCTGCTCTTTTGCATAAACCCATTCTATTAATTTACCGTTTTTATCCCTTTCAATTATTACATGTTTTGGCGAAGGGATGAGGCAATGCTTGATACCACCATAGCCGCTTATCTGATCCTGGTATGCACCGGTGTGAAAAAATCCAACATACAACGGCTCCTTATTACTCTCCAGTTTTTCTTCGTTGGTAGTTTTTACTTTAGGTAAAAACACTTCATTTATATGTTCCTCACTATCGTAGTAATCATGTCCGTCGCAGGTAATACCGCCTAAAACTATCCGCTGGTATTCATTATCCCATTTGTTGATGGGCAGCATTAGAAATTTTTCGCCAATACCCCAGGTATCGGGCAGTGTAGTAATAAAAGAAGAGTCAATCATGTACCAGGTTTCCCGGTCGTTTTGAATTTTTTCGCCAATAACACTGTAAATATGCGCCATGCTTTCTCCTACTGTATAACTTCCAAATTCTGTATAAATATTGGGCATTTTTACTTTAGCCTTTTTACAGGCTGCTTTAATATTACCAACTATCTCATTAATCATAAACTGGTAGTCGTAATTAAAACCGAGGGAATGCTTAATAGGAAAACCACCACCAATATTTATTGAATCCAATTCGGGACATATCTTTTTTAACTGGCAATACAGCGCTATACTTTTTTGCAGTTCACTCCAGTAATAAATATCATCCTTAATGCCTTTGTTTAAAAAGATATGCAGCATTTTCAATTGAAACTTATCTTCATACCCTTCAATCTCATCTACATAAAATTCCAATACATCTTTTGCTTTTATGCCCAGCCTGCTGGTGTAAAAAGGAAAAGAAGGCTCTTCTTCTGCAGCTATTCTTATACCCAGTTTAAAAGGTTCGCCGGTGCGTATGTTCCGTTTGTACATGGTCAGCTCCTCCTTATTATCCAATACCGGAATTACATTTTTAAACCCGTCGTTTATAAGTTTTGCAATGCGGCTGGTGTAATTCTTTTGCTTGAAACCGTTGCAGATAATATGAATATCCTTGTTGATCTTTCTTTTTTTGTACAAAGAATTGATTATGTCAATATCGTAAGCATAAGATGTCTCCAGGTGTATATCGTGCTTTAATGTTTCTTCAACAATAAAGCTAAAATGAGAGCTTTTAGTACAGTAGCAATAATGATACTCACCTTCGTACTTATGTTTTTTAAAAGCGTTGGCAAACAGTTTTTTAGCCTTGTTTATCTGCATACCAATTTTGGGCAGGTAGCTAAGCTTAAGCGGTGTACCGTGTTTGTCAATGAGTGCTTTTATATCCACGCCATTGTATTGCAAATAATCAT
>JANMWP010000024.1:0-8654 GCA_031394065.1 Chitinophagaceae bacterium | reverse complement strand
TCACTTTCTTCGGGCAACTATTATTATAATCCCTACACAGGATATTACAGGCCTGTAAACAGTAATACTCAAAGCTCCCGCTATTATTATGATAATATTTTAATACTGAGCATTAGTAAAACAGGCCAGTTAATATGGAGTAAAGTACTGCACAAAAGCCAGTTTGATAATGAGGAAGAAAACTTTTTATCTTTTTCCATAGTAACTACCGGAAGCGAAATACATTTTTTATTCAATGACGACAGGAAGTACCAGATAATTGCTGACCAGGCGCTTTCGGCCGATGGCACCATTAAAAGATACCCTACATTAAGAAGTCCGCAAAAGGGTTATCAATTTATGCCAGGCTTAAGTAAACAAACCGGGGCTGGCCAAATCATCATTCCCTGTGCTTACCGAAATAATATCTGTTTTGCAAAAGTTGATTTTTAATAATTATGTACAACAGGCACAAATAATTCTAAACAGTTTTCTTCAAGTAATATTAATTGCTCATTTTTGCCAAAGCAATTCATTACTCATTTTCAATAAATTAATAAGTGACCGGTACATTCAGGGCCAATAACTCCTATAATAATTTTTTACTGTTATTATATGGGGTTTTATTGAAATTACCCATGTTCCTGCATCCAAAAATTCCGCAGCAACAGCAAATTGATGGTTTTTTATACAGAGAATTATTGAACGGGCTGCTGCCCATAGCTAAGGGATTGCCTGTTATCTATTCTGTAATTACTTTTATTTTATTATTTACCCAGGCCGTTTATTTCAATAAACTGGTAAATGATCTGCGTATCATGCAACGCCCAAATTACCTCACCGGCATGAGTTACCTGCTCATTACTTCCCTGTTTTTAGAGTGGAATGTTTTATCCTCACCACTTATCATCAGCAGTTTACTCATTTGGGTATGGAGTAAAATGAGTGGATTACACAGTAATCAAAATCCTAAAACTTCCCTGTTTAATATTGGGATTGCCATTGGTATTTCCACATTTTTTTATTTTCCATCACTGGCATTTGCAGCATTAATTATTTTTGGGCTTGCACTCACCAGGCCATTTAAACTGGCTGAATGGTTAATTGCCCTGTTGGGAATAATTACACCTTATTACTTTTTACTGGCCATTGTTTTTTTAACCGATAAATGGAAGGGATATAAATTTCCCGGGTTTTCTGTCACAGCACCTTTATTTGATCAATCGCAATGGGCTTATGCAGCAATCATGATTGTTTTAATAAGCTCTATAATCGGTATATTTTATATTCAGCAAAACTTCAGGCGCCAGTTAATACAGGCCCGTAAAAGCTGGAACCTTACTTTTTTATACTTGCTGGTGGCTGTTTTTGTTCCGTTTGTAAATGCAACACATACGTTCGAATACTGGATTCTTTGTGCAGTACCCTTATCTGCTTTTGTGGCCGCAGCATTTCTGTACCCGGCTAAAAAATGGTTTCCTGCTGTATTGCATTGGTTAATGGTGGCTTTTGTAATTGTAATCAGTTACTTCCTCTGAAAATTGAAATCGGAATTGTACATTTGCGTTGTCTTTTTTTATTAGCTTAAAATATTTTGATATCCCAACATCAACTCAAAAAAACAGTAGTACATGAAATTTGGCGTAGTAATTTTTCCCGGCAGTAATTGCGACAGAGATATGATTGAAGCACTGCAATATGACCTGCGGCAGGAAGTAATTCAACTTTGGCACAAAGACAAAGACCTGAGCATGTTCAATACCGATGATTGTATTGTATTGCCTGGCGGATTCAGTTATGGTGATTATCTCCGTTGCGGAGCCATTGCCCGTTTTAGTCCCATGATGCAATCTGTGATTGAATTTGCCAACAAAGGAGGAAAGGTTTTGGGTATTTGCAACGGCTTTCAGATTTTATGCGAAAGCGGATTGCTGCCGGGCGTTCTGTTACGCAACAGCCAGCAACAATTTCTTTGCAAAAATATTTTTATGAAAGAGGCCGCATCTGAAGGTGATTTGCACAATCCTTCGACTCCGCTCAGGATACCGGTTGCACATGGCGAAGGAAGATTTTTTGCCAATGATGCCACTTTGGAAATGCTGGAAATGAATCGCCAGATTATTTACCGCTATTGCGATGAAAACGGTAATATCAATACGGCAGCCAACCCCAATGGAGCTTTACACAATATTGCCGGTATCTGCAATGCAGCAGGAAACGTTTTTGGTATGATGCCTCACCCCGAAAGGGCTTGCAGTACTGCATTGGGTAATGTTGATGGTAAAAATATTTTCAATCACCTGTTTGGTATAAATTAACAATTTGAGGGGTTAAATGGTCGTTAAGCCGACAACTGAACCTTTAATAAATACGTAGATTTGCATATGAAGAAAATATACATGAAAAAGATTGTTATCGGATTGTTTCTGATACTGTTTGCAGGTTTTGCCAATGCCCAGATTAACAACCCGGTTACCTGGACTTACACCGCTAAAAAAATTGCTGATAAAACCTATGAGTTGCACATGACCGCAACCATTGATGGTAACTGGCATTTATATGCACAGGATGCGGGAAAAGGACCTGAACCAACCAGTTTTGTTTTTACACCCAATCCATTGATTAAGTACGATGGTAAAATAAAAGAAATAGGAAAACAGGAACAATCTTTTGATAAAAATTTCAATTCGGTACTAAAATATTATGGTAAGAAAGTAGATTTTGTGCAGAAAGTTAAAGTAAAGTCTTCAACAGCTACCGTAGTAAAAGGTGTTGTAAATTTTATGGTTTGCAACGACAGGCAATGTCTTCCACCAAGGGATGTTCCTTTTACAATTAATGTTGGGGGTAAATAAAACTGTCTTTCAATTTTTCCCGATTTAAACTGCGGGATTTTTTTTAAATAAGCTATTATGTATTTTAAAAAAATTGCAGCATTACTTACTGCATTTTTATTTCTTTTTCAAATTGCTTTACTGGCACAGGATTCTGTAGCTGTTACCTGGAAAGCAACCGGCAAAAAAACTGGGGAAGGACAATATGAAATTCAGCTTAAAGGAACGATAAAAACCGGCTGGCATGTTTATGCTAAACCTATTGCTGCTGCAGAATTAGAAGGTCTTAAAATTACATTTTCCGATTCTTCCATTAAAAAAAATGGTGACCAGCAATTAACCGGAAATTTTAAAACCATCGCAGATAAGAATTTTGATATGCAGGCCGAAGTTGCCGAAACAAATCTTGAAGTTGTTCAAAAAATCACCTTGTCTGGCGATGTCCCATCTACTTTAAAAGTAGTGCTGCTTTACAATACAGCCAGTAAAGATGCTTTTATTCCTGAGGAAAAGAAGATTGAGATTGCCATGGAAGGCGGCGTGAAAATAGCTGCATCAGCCAACCGGATTTTAATTTCAGCTATAGATCTGTACAATCCTGTAAACAGCTGTGGAGGCACAGGTATAACTGCAGACGAATCCGGTGCAGGTAGTTTATTAACCATTTTTCTGCTGGGTTTTCTGGGTGGTTTGGTAGCATTAATTACACCTTGTGTTTTTCCCATGATTCCTTTAACGGTTTCTTTCTTCACCAAAAAAGCAATCAGCAAAAAGCAAGGTATTTTTAATGCCTCACTTTACGGCTTTTTCATTTTCCTGATCTATATCTTATTAAGTGTTCCGTTTTATTTTCTGGATAGTGCCAGTCCCGAAATATTAAATTCGGTTTCTACAAATCCCTGGCTTAATGTTATTTTCTTTGTGGTATTTATTGTTTTCGCTTTGTCTTTTTTTGGTTTATTCGAAATTACTTTGCCCGGCAGTTTCTCTGGCAAGGCAGATGCTAAAGCCGGAACCGGAAATATTATCGGTATTTTTTTTATGGCACTTACATTAGCCATTGTTTCTTTTTCCTGTACCGGGCCAATACTTGGGTCATTATTGGTAGGTTCTTTAACCGGAGGGGCAGTTCAGTTAACAGCTGGCATGGGTGGCTTTGGTTTGGCGCTGGCATTGCCATTTGCCTTATTTGCTTTATTTCCAAACTGGTTAAACTCACTGCCTAAATCAGGCGGTTGGTTAAATTCGGTAAAAGTGGTTTTGGGTTTTGTTGAGATTGCATTGGCCATTAAATTCTTATCCAATGCCGACCTGGTAAAACACTGGGGATTATTGAAAAGAGAAGTTTTTATTGGTATCTGGATATTGGCAGGCATTGGAACAACACTGTACCTGCTCGGAAAAATAAAATTTCCACACGACAGCCCCATTAAAAAACTCAATAAAGCAAGAATTGCGCTGGCCTTTGTATTTGGAGCATTTACCATTTATTTAATTCCGGGCTTAACCAATACAAAATGGGCAAATCTTACTTTAATAAGTGGGTTTCCGCCACCACTATATTACAGCATATACCAGGGCAATAATGAATGTATTTTGGGTTTAAATTGTACACATGATTATGAAGAAGGATTGTTAAAAGCCAAAGCAGAAAACAAACCCTTACTGTTGGATTTTACCGGATATGCCTGCGTAAACTGCCGCCGTATGGAAGAAAATGTGTGGAGCGATCCGGAAGTGTATAAAATAATGAAAGAAAAATTTATTGTGATATCACTCTATGTTGATGATAAAAAGAATTTGCCTGCAGCCAAACAATTTACATACAAAACAAAAGATGGTACAGCAAAAGAAATTATCAGTGTAGGCGATAAATGGGCAACCTTTGAAACAGAAAACTTTAAGAACAATGCCCAGCCCCTTTATGCCATTTTAAATACCGATGAGCAGTTACTAAACAATCCCGTAGGTTACACACCCAATATTAAAGAATATAAAGACTGGCTTCAATGTGGCCTTACCGCTTTTCAAAAAACTAAAAAATAAAGAGTTTGCACTTATTAAAAAACCTCCGTTTTACCGGAGGTTTTTAATTTCTGTTGGGGAATTACAGATTTCTGCTTTTCCAAATGGAAAAGGGTATAATGTTTTATAATGCAATTTGTTTTTCAGTCATCATCTTGCGCAGGTTAATTAAACCATAACGCATGCGGCCCAGGGCAGTATTAATGCTGCAGCTTGTGAGGTCGGCAATTTCTTTGAAGCTTAAATCGGCATAATGACGTAAAATAATTACTTCACGTTGGTCTTCAGGTAATAAATCAACCATCTTTCTAACCCTGTCATGGCTTTGACCGTTCATTATTTTTTCATCGGCTCCTGGTTCAGAGAAGTTTAACACTTCAAAGATGTCGCGGTCGTCGCTGGTTTTAATAGTTGGCGTACGCTTAACTTTTCTAAAATGATCTACACACATATTGTGGGCAATACGCATGGCCCAGGGTAAAAATTTACCTTCATCTGTATAACGGCCACCTTTTAAAGTGTCGATGATACGGATAAAAACATCCTGGAAAATGTCCTCAGACAGGTATCTGTCCTTTACCAACAGGTAAATAGAGGTAAAAATCTTGTCCTTGTAACGGGTTACAATGGTTGCAAGTGCATTGGCATCTCCTTCCATATATAAATGGATAAGCTGCTGGTCGGTTAAATTGTTTAGGATTTTCATAAACTTCTACAGTTTTAGATTGTTAGGATTTTGTAACAGGTCCAAAAAAGGTGAAAAAATAACGTAGAAGTCTTTTAGATAGGCTCAACGGCTTTTCATTTTTTTGGATATTGGACTGTAAAAATAGAATGATGTAATTAAAATAGTATGCGTACTAACGCTTAATCTTTAAAGTTTTAATACTTAGTAAAACTACGTTACCAGATTAACAGGCTGTATCGAACTATAAAATAAATCTACACATTGTTCCTTTACAATTTTCTGTAACAATAAGCTTTAAGAAAAATTTCACATATTCTCAGCAGCACAATTAATTAAGTATTTTTGAAGATGGGTATGGCTAAAACAAAATCTAAGGCAAACGCTGAAACAATACAAACGGGTATATTAATTAAGGGGGCCAGGGTACATAATCTAAAAAATGTAACTGTTACCATCCCCCGTGAAAAACTGATTGTAGTTACCGGGGTTTCAGGCTCCGGTAAATCCTCATTAACCATTGATACTTTATTTGCAGAGGGCCAGCGACGCTATGCCGAAAGCCTGAGTGCTTATGCCCGCCAGTTTATGCAACGCATGAACAAGCCCGATGTGGATTATATAAAAGGCCTTTGTCCGGCAATTGCTATCGAGCAAAAAGTAATTACCCGTACTCCCCGAAGCACAGTGGGCAGCATGACCGAGATTTATGATTACCTGCGGCTGTTGTTTGCCAGAACCGGTAAAACGATATCGCCGGTAAGTGGTAAGGAAGTAAGTAAAGATGATGTGACAGATGTTGTGGAAGCCATTGAAAAATTAGCTGAAGGCGATAAGGTATTGTTGTTGGTTACATTTAAACAGCATGCTAAAAGAAGCACTCCCGAAGAACTGAATATATTATTGCAGAAAGGGTTTTCCCGTTTGTATATTAACCAGGAAGTGGTGCGGATAGAAGACCTGCTGGAAATGAAAGAACCTGATCTTAAAAAGCTATTTAAAAATTCAGACTCCAAAATCCCTCCGCCAGCTGGCGGAGGCGGGGTTGCCTTTCTTTTAGTCGACAGACTGGTTGGTAAAAAATTTGAAGAGGATGACCTGCACCGCATTTCCGATTCGGTAAATACTGCATTTTATGAGGGCGAAGGCGAAATGTACCTGGAAGTGAATAAAGGCAAGTTGCTTCATTTCTCCAATAAGTTTGAAGCCGATGGAATTGTATTTGAAGAACCGGTGCCCAATTTATTTTCGTTCAACAATCCGTTTGGGGCATGCCCAACCTGCGAAGGGTTTTCTCAAATACTGGGTATAGATCCTGATCTGATTATTCCGGATAAAAGCCTGAGCGTTTTTGAAGGTGCTGTTGCTCCCTGGAAAGGAGAGAAGCTGGGTTTATGGAAAGAAGCATTTGTAAAAGCGGCTAAGAAATTTGATTTTCCGATTCACAAAGCCATTATTGATTTGACCGAAAAACAATTGGCCGATTTATGGGAAGGAAATGAACATGCTAACGGCATCAACGATTTTTTTAATGAAGTGCAACAGAATTTATACAAAGTACAATATCGTGTTTTATTGAGCAGGTATCGTGGCCGTACCTTGTGTACAACCTGCAAGGGTTATCGCCTGCGTGCCGAGGCTTTGTATGTAAAAGTGGGGGGTAAGCATATTGGCCAGCTGTGCGAATTACCGGTTAAAGATCTGTTCGTATGGTTTGATAAATTAAAGTTGAGTGAATACGATAAACAGGTTGCAAAAAGAATTCTAATTGAAATTCATCACCGTATAAAAACATTGCTTGATGTTGGTTTGGGCTATCTTACCTTAAACCGTTTGGCAAACTCACTCAGTGGTGGCGAAAGTCAGCGCATTCAGTTAACACGCAGCCTGGGTAGTAATTTAACCAACTCTTTATACATTTTAGATGAACCATCTATTGGTTTACACAGCCGTGATACCGAAAGGCTGATTACTGTTTTAAAAGAATTGAGAGACCTTGGCAATACTGTTGTGGTGGTTGAGCATGATGAAATGATGATGAGAGAAGCCGATCATATTATTGACATGGGGCCGCTTGCAAGCCATTTGGGTGGAGAAGTGGTGGCCGAAGGAGATTATGATGAAATTATAAATAATCCCGAAAGCCTTACCGGTAAATATTTATCGGGACAAATGAAAATAGAACCACCTAAACAGGTTCGCAAATGGAACCGCTCTGTAAAGCTGGAAGGTGCCAGGCAGAACAATTTAAAAAATCTGAGCGTTGAATTTCCATTACAGATTTTTTGCGTGGTAACCGGCGTTAGTGGCAGTGGCAAAACAACGTTGGTAAAACAAATTTTATATCCTGCCTTGCAGAAACTAAAAGGGGAGTTTATTGAGAAAGCCGGTTTGCATAAATCCATCAGCGGCGATGTTGATTTTGTTGCTCAGGTAGAAATGATTGATCAAAACCCCATTGGTAAATCATCACGCAGTAACCCGGTTACGTATATAAAAGCCTATGATGAGATAAGAGATTTGTACAGCAAACAGCCCTTGAGTAAAATGCGTGGTTTTCAACCCAAACATTTTTCTTTTAATGTAGATGGCGGCCGGTGCGATGCCTGCAAGGGCGAAGGCGAACAAACCATTGAAATGCAGTTTTTGGCAGATGTACACCTTACCTGCGATGTGTGCGGCGGAAAACGGTTTAAGGAAGAAGTGCTGGAAGTAAAATACAAAGACAAAAACATTCACGATGTTTTGGAAATGAGTGTTGATGAAGCTATTGAATTTTTTAATGCTTCTTATGGTGCGGATAAGAATGGGGTGGATGTTGCAAAGAAAATACAGCCACTCAGTAATGTAGGCCTGGGTTATGTAAAACTCGGCCAATCATCCGATACCTTATCGGGTGGCGAAGCACAACGGGTAAAGTTGGCTTCGTTTTTAGGTAAGGGCAGAACACAGGGCAGCATCTTATTTATTTTTGATGAGCCTACAACCGGGCTTCATTTTCATGACATAAAAAAATTACTGACATCTTTTAATGCACTGATAGAGCAGGGGCATACCATATTGGTAATTGAGCACAATACCGATGTAATTAAATCGGCAGATTGGGTAATTGACCTTGGCCCCGAAGCAGG
>JANMWP010000018.1:0-1827 GCA_031394065.1 Chitinophagaceae bacterium | reverse complement strand
AAAAGATTTATTATTTGATAAATGAGCGATAAAGAAAAAAATATTAATTACATAGCAAACGATATTGAACAATACCTGGCGGGCAACCTGTTGCCACAGCAAATGCATGCCATGGAAAAAGCGGCTTTAGACGATCCGTTTTTAGCTGAAGCCATGGAAGGTTATGAAGCAGTGAAAGATAAAGAATGGAATAATCAACTGGTTGCATTGCGTGAAGAAATTGCAAATAAAGGAGCGGTTGCCAAAGTAATTCCATTGCACAAATCAAAAAACAACTGGAGGAAACTTGCAGCAGCTGTTATCATAATCGGATCGGGTGCTACGTTAACTTTTATTCTAACTAAAGATAAAAAAGAAGAAACAGGCAACATACAAATTGCGCAAACTAATCCTGTTGTTAAAGACAGCGTTGTACAACCGGTTATTCCGCCAACAGCCTCGGTTACCGAATCGCTGAATGCAACTGCATCGGCTACCACCGAAGAAAAGAAAACAATACCCGGACGGGTTGCACAACTGGATGAATTTGCAAAACCTACTGAAACCGATATTATACCGGAACCGGGAGCACCACAGTTGAAACCTGTTAATGCTGCCGGAAATGCTACAGCCGATAAAATAATTGCCGCTGCTCCTCCGGTAAGCAACAGTCCTGCATCCAATAACGCGACAGCTGCAGATGAATACAGTATTGCTAAAAATAAATCTGAAGCAAAACAAAATAATGATGATGATGAATTGTACCGTAAGCGTAGTAATCAGGGATTGGCCAGTGTAAAAAAAGAAGCTGTACTGAATAATTTTTTTACAGCACAGATTGTAAGTACAGATAATACACCCCTGCCCTTTACAAATATCTCCATTAAAAAAGAAAATTTTGGAACCTATGCCGATGCAAAAGGAATAGTAAGGCTGGTATCAACCGATAGTATTTTACAGGTAGAGGTTAAGTCGGTAGGTTATCAGGCTAAAACATTTGCCTTGCGTAATAACCAGGCACAGACAAAAATTATTTTACAGGAAGATGAAACGGTATTTAAAGATAAACAGGTGATTGGCAATGCAGATATGAGCAGCAATGTAAGATCACGCAGGGCTACCGTTTTAAAAGATTCTGTTGTAAATGTTGAACCTGCAGATGGCTGGGATAATTACAACACGTATGTAGCCAATAATCTCGACATTCCGGAAGCTGCATTGAAAAATGACAAGCATGGAGAAGTGGAAATATCTTTTGATGTTAAATCAAACGGAACCATCTCTAATATACGGGTAAACAAATCCCTGGGCACCGAATATGATGAAGCAGCCAAGCGTTTAATTATGGAAGGCCCGCAATGGAAGGTTAAAAAAGGGAGAAAAACTTCTGCCAGCATTAAGTTACAGTTTTAATTGAATCTACGCTACTCATTCTCCATTTCTTATTTAGATTTATGTACCTTGCCAACAAAAATTTAACATGAAAAAAATATTATTATCAGCCATTGCAATTGCCGTTATTTCTTTACTGGGCAATGCACAGGTAAAAATGCCTGCACCCTCTCCTACACAAACCGTTAAACAGGATTTTGGTATCGGAACTGTAGCATTAACCTACTCAAGGCCGGCAGCAAAAGGCCGTAAAATTTTTGGCGACCTTGTTCTATTTAATAAATTATGGCGCACCGGTGCCAATGCGGCCACCAAAATTATTTTTAGTGATGCGGTTGAAATTGGTGGCAAAAAAATTGATAGTGGTACGTATGTTTTATATACCATTCCGGGTGTTGATGCCTGGGAAATTATTTTAAACAAAGGATTGGAAAACTGGGGAATTGACGGTTACAA
>JANMWP010000014.1:0-1681 GCA_031394065.1 Chitinophagaceae bacterium | reverse complement strand
GGAATGTCTTCAATACATGGGTGGCACAGAGTAGTAGCACAATTACTTGTATTAATATCGCTCAAAACAGGTACAGAAATATTATAAACCTGAGCATTGTTGGATGGGTTAAAAAAAGTAAATGGTACAAAAGCATCAGTTTGCCCCGGAGTCAATTCGCACTCTGTATACAATTTTAATGTAATCCGGTATTTAGAAGTGTTAGAAGCGGCTCCCGGGCCAAGGTATTCATAATACATCCACCCCCCCTTAGTATGATTTGCAAAAGATACAGAAGCAAGAAAGGAAAACAGAATTACAAATAATAATTTCTTCATACGGCTGTTTAAAGCAACTTTAAGACATAAAAATACTGAAAAACGCTGCCTTTTAGGGCGTATTGTTATAAAAGGTTTCATTTCAATTGCAAAAGCGCCTGATTCACTTTCTCGGGCTCTTCCAGCATACCCATGTGGGCACTGTTGCGTAAAATATGTATGTGAGCAAGATTGGGTAAATAGCATTGCTGCATACTTTGCTCAAAGGGTACTGCTTTATCGTGCTCGCCAATAATAAACAGGATGGGTTTGGCAAAGTTTTTTAAAACGGATGTTCTGTCGGGTCGGTTAATCATTGCCTGGTAATAAGCAACGATGGCTTCATCAGAAAAATTTTTACTTTTCTCAATCTGCCCATCAACAATTTCTGTATTTTTTGATGCCCAGGTTTCGGTAAACAAATCAGTAATAACGGCTTTTAAAAATTCAAAAGCACTATTCTTTTTTACAAATTCAATTGATTTTAACCGGTTGGCTTTTTTTTCTTCACTGTCGGCAAATGCAGAGGAGTGCACCAATGCAATGGAAGATAACATTTCGGAATATTTTTCGGCAATGGCTAATGTAATGTAGCCGCCCATGCTGTGGCCGATGAGAACGGCCCCCTCTAAATCTCCCCCCGCGGGGGAGACTTGAAAGACCTCAAGTGTAATAATTTCTTTTATTACTTCGGCCATGCCTTCAATGCTCATATCATTTATTAATTCAGATTTGCCAGTGCCCGGGAGGTCGGGGACAATGAGGTAAAAATGTTCTTTTAAAAATTCAATCTGATTTTTCCAGATATCGCCATCTTCGGCAAAGCCATGAATTAACACGACGGGTTTACCGTTACCAACTGTTTGGTAAAAAATTTTAGAAGACTGATATGTGAAGGTTTTTGATTCCATTTTTTTTCTGTGTTTCAGTGCTTCCGTGGCAAACTCATGGTCAGACGGAACGTCAGACCATGTTAACAAAAGATTTTTTTATGCTCCGGTAAATCAGCAACAAAACAATTGGCAGTAATCCATTGTTCATTTGCTGTGGTAAAAAATACCAGCTTATTAAAACAGCCAGCAAAGTAATGGCTGTAAACTTAAAATATTTTTTAACCCAGGTCTTTTTGCTGTTTACAAAAAACGCTATGATGGTATGTGTTGGCCATGCCCATATTAAATTGAAATTATTTTTGGTCATGCTGTGATCGGTACCAAACCACATGAAGATTAAAATGATGCCCAACAAGCCGGTAAGAAAGAAAAATAAACCATCAAATCCATTCAGGAAAGCCTGTGCAAATTTATTTTTTGTGTAACCGAGTAAAACAATAAATATCGCCAGCAATGAAAAAACAACAAATGGTGTAAAGAAAGAGCCTTTTG
>JANMWP010000231.1:0-5238 GCA_031394065.1 Chitinophagaceae bacterium | reverse complement strand
TACCGTACTGGCAACTTCAGCACCTTGAACTGATTTTGAAGTCAGTGAACTCAAAAGGCCAACGCCTAAAAATCCTAATAAAATAAATAATACGCCTAAACCGCATCCGATGTAGGTTAAAATGGTAAGAACGTTAAGCATTTGGGGAAGCTTTTTCATGTCCTTGTCTTCCAGGTTAAGTGCATCTTTTGTCTGGTCAAGACTTTGATTTAAATCTGTCATAAGTTTAAAGTTTTAGGTTTAGTGTACAAAATAGTAATTTGCGTTGGGTTTTTCAAGGCTTTATTCAATTAATTATCAACTTAAAGTTCATAACTCATTTTATACCGGCAATAAACTCTGGCATTATGCCGGTTTTTAACCCAATTACCCTATTTTTGCCGTCCAAAATTCAGAACAAATATTACTTATGAACAATTTGATTTATGTTATCCCCGCAATGGGCATTGTAGGCCTTTTATACACTTTTATAAAGTTTGCCTGGGTATCTAAACAGGATGCAGGTAACGAACGCATGAAAGAGATCAGTACTTACATTGCTGAAGGTGCTATGGCATTTTTAAAAGCCGAGTATAAGATCCTTACCTATTTCGTAATCATAGGCGCTTTATTATTAGGCGTAATGGGTTACAGCAACCCAAACAGTCATTGGGCCATTGCCGTTGCATTTATTGTAGGTGCTTTCTTTAGCGCCCTTGCAGGTTTCATTGGCATGAAAGTGGCCACCAAAGCCAATGTACGTACTGCACAGGCAGCCCGTACCAGCTTATCAAAAGCCCTTAAAGTTTCTTTTACCGGTGGTAGTGTAATGGGATTGGGTGTTGCCGGTTTAGCTGTATTGGGCCTGGGCGGTTTGTTTATTATTTTAAAAATGATTTTTGCTCCTCATGCAGCGGTTGATAGTGTTGAAATGGAGCGTACCATAGAAATTTTAACCGGCTTCAGTCTGGGTGCTGAGTCTATTGCTTTATTTGCCCGTGTGGGTGGCGGTATTTATACCAAAGCTGCCGATGTGGGTGCCGATCTGGTTGGTAAGGTAGAAGCCGGAATTCCGGAAGATGATCCACGCAACCCTGCAACCATCGCCGATAACGTAGGTGATAATGTTGGAGATGTGGCTGGTATGGGAGCCGATCTTTTTGGTTCTTATGTTGCAACCGTTTTGGCTACAATGGTTTTAGGTAGAGAAACAAATGCTATGACCGATAATTTCGGTGGCATGTCCCCTATCCTTTTACCAATGCTGATTGCAGCTATGGGAATTTTATTTTCCATCATCGGTACTTTCTTTGTCCGTATCAGTGAAGGCGCAGGTTTAAGCACACAAAAAGTACAGAACGCTTTAAATATGGGTAACTGGGGTTCCATTGTTTTAACGGCCATTTTTTCTTACTTCCTGGTAAATTATTTAATGCCTGATACCATGACTTTGCGTGGACATGAGTTCACCAAGAACGGAATTTTTGGTGCTATTATGGTGGGTTTAATTGTGGGTACATTAATGAGTATGATAACTGAGTATTACACTGCCATGGGCAAGCGTCCGGTAAATACAATCATCCGTCAATCTGGTACAGGCCATGCTACCAACATCATTGGTGGTTTGGCAATGGGTATGGAAAGTACTTTCTTACCAATTCTTGTGCTGGCTTCTGGTATTTATATGAGCTTCTGGTGTGCAGGTTTATACGGTGTGGCAATTGCTGCTGCCGGTATGATGGCTACAACAGCTATGCAGCTTGCCATTGATGCTTTTGGCCCTATTGCCGATAACGCAGGTGGTATTGCTGAGATGAGTGAGTTACCAAAAGAAGTACGTGAAAAAACAGATATTTTAGATGCCGTTGGTAATACAACAGCTGCAACCGGTAAAGGATTTGCCATTGCTTCTGCAGCATTAACTGCCCTGGCTTTGTTTGCTGCTTTTGTTGGTATCAGTGGTATTGAGGGTATTGATATTTACAAAGCACCGGTTTTGGCTGGTTTATTTGTTGGTGGTATGATTCCTTTCCTGTTCTCTTCACTCGCCATCCGTGCGGTGGGAGAAGCAGCTATGGCAATGGTTGAAGAAGTTCGCCGCCAGTTCCGTACTATCCCCGGTATTATGGAAGGTACAGGCAAACCTGAGTATGATAAATGTGTGGCCATCTCAACCGAAGCATCGCTTAAGAAAATGATGTTGCCTGGTGCAATCGCTTTATTATCTCCGTTAATCATTGGTTTTGCTTTTGGCCCCGAGGTTTTAGGTGGCTTTTTAGCCGGTGCAACTGTTAGTGGTGTGTTGATGGGTATGTTTATGAACAATGCCGGTGGTGCATGGGATAATGCAAAAAAATCTTTTGAAACCGGTGTTGAGATAAACGGTGAAATGTTCTACAAAAAATCGGAACCACACAAGGCTTCTGTTACCGGTGATACCGTTGGTGATCCGTTTAAAGATACATCTGGCCCGTCAATGAATATCCTTATCAAACTGATGAGTATTGTTTCGTTGGTTATTGCGCCTACCCTTGCATCTATATACGGCAGTGCAACACCAAAGCATGTAATGCCACAAATAACGCAGGAAATTTCTGTAATTAAAAATGACAGCAGCAATAATATGAGCGTTACAGTAACTGCTGACCCAGGTGCGTTAAAAGTGCCTCAGGACAAGCTTATTGATGCACTGGTTGCAGATAAGTTGATTGAAAAAGATAATTACACTTTGGTTTTATCAAAAGGTAAATTAACCCTGAATGATAAAGAACAAGCTGCAGAAGTTACTGCTAAATACAAAGTTTTAATTGATGCTTTTGGCGGTGCTGATCTGAATATTAAGAATACTAAAAAGTAAGTTTTAAAATACCTGTTAAAAGCCCTGCTGATTAAGCGGGGCTTTTTTTATAGGTTGATTTGGCATTTGCAGAGTAAACATTTCCTTGTTCAGCTTAAGCGATTCTTTGTTCAGCTTAAACAATTCTTTATTTGGCTTAAGCAATTATTGATACTCATAAATGGATTCTTTGTCCAGCTTAAGCAATTCCTTGTTCAGTTTAAACAATTCTTTGTTTGGTTTAAGCAATTGTTGATACTGATTAAAAGATTATTTGTTCAGCTTAGGCAATTTTCTGTTAGGGTTACCGACAAAAAGAATTTTGTTAACAGTTTCAAAAAATAAATAAACGGATTTTGTATTTACAAATAAATTCGTACATTGCCTTACGAAAATACTCGTACTATGACATTAATTAAGAATACCAAGCCCACAGAAAGCGAACTGGAGATATTGCAGGTGCTGTGGAATGAAAAAGCTGCTACCGTGCGTACCGTTCACGAAGAATTACTTAAAACCAAGGATGCCGGTTACACCACCACCCTTAAACTGATGCAGATTATGTTTGAAAAAGGCCTGGTTACCCGTGACGACAGCAATAAAACACATATTTATCAACCGGCTGTAACCCGTGAAAAAACACAACAGCAGTTTTTGAATAAGATGATCAATACTTTATTTGCCGGCTCTTCTTCCGATTTGGTGTTACAGGCCCTGGGCGGCCACAATGCCAGCGAAGAAGAACTTGAAAAAATTCAGCAACTGATCAATCAATTAAAAAAAGATAAATAATTTTAAACTGAAGCTGCTAAACGTATAACGCTTATGATACAGTTCACCTACAGTTTTTGCATGGCCATGTTGCACAGCTTCTGGCAGGCTGCACTGCTGGTGCTGTTATATACAATCGTTGATCAGTTCACACATAAAAACAATGCTCCCCTTGCCAAAAGGAATTTTTTATATGTAGCCATTGCTGCGTTGTTGATTTTATTTGCAGGTACTTTTTCAATTTATTTCTTTAGTGCAGTTGGCATGGGTTCGCTTGCAGGCATCGTTCAAAATCTTACAGCTTCTTTAAATGCAGCAAGTATTAAAATTATCACTCCGTGGATTTTCAGTTTGTACATTTTCATCATTGCGTATAAATTAATTAAAGCAGTTTACAGCTGGTATTACTTTAAGCATCAGTTTAAAAACGGCTTACAAAAACCTGCAGTTGAGCTTAAACTTTTTACCGAAATTAAAGCGCACCAGTTTGGAATTAAAAGAAAAGTAAAGCTCTGGTTAAGTAATTCTGTACAAACACCCATTACATTTGGTTATTTTAAGCCCATCATATTATTGCCGGTTGCTTTACTCAACAACATCAGTACCAGACAGGCCGAAACCCTTATCCTGCACGAGTTAACACATATCCGAACCAATGATTACCTGCTCAACTGGTTTTTGGTAACTGCCGAAACCATTTTCTTTTTCAATCCTTTTGTAACCCGTCTGTGTAAAAAAATAAAGCTTGAACGGGAAATGAATTGTGATATGAATGTTATCTCTTTTGAATACTCCCCTGCTTTATATGCCGAAACTTTATTACAGGCCGAACGCATGAAACAACTTACGCCTGCTTTTCAGCTGGCAGCAGTTAACCGTAAAAAAGATTTACTGCAGCGTATCCGTTTTTTTACTGATGAAAAAGTTTTAAACAGAACCCTGCGCTTTAATATTGTTGCACCACTGATAGGTTTGGTATTATTTTTTATGCTTTCTGCTGCGGTATTATTTCAATCTCAAAAAATAACAGGCCAGTTACAATCAGTAACCGGTTTACCTTATTTTCCTGCCGATTATAATATCATACCCAATTCAGAAATCGGCGTACCATTCTTTTCTGAAAAAGTAAAAACCGAACCCGTTCTTACCGGTGTGCCCCAATCCAGGCCTGTACTGATGGAGTGTAAAAAAGTTATGAACCCGGTGGTGGCTCCGGTTTGTGAACCCGAACCTGAAACTGAAGAAATAGCGGCACCCATTGAATTAAATTTTGCCAGGCCTGTTACTACTCAGGAAAATGATGCTGCCCGGCAGATTATTATTAAAGAAGAAGGATCCGGAACAGCTTCGGTTAAAATTTACTACTTAAGTTTTGAAGATGGAAAATGGATATTACAACCCGAATGGGTGATGACGGCTAAAGAAATCATGCTTGATTCTCTTTCCGGAAAAATTGATTCGTTACAAAGAAAACTGAAAGCATTTTATCCTGCACAACAGTAAATACCGATTGTAGATTTTAGATTTGCGATTTTAGATTCATGGTATCTGCTAACTTTATATGCTATTATTTTCAAACTCCTAACTCCTAACTCCTAACTCCTAACTCCTAACTCCTAACTCCTAACTCCTAACTCCTAACTCCTAACTCC
>JANMWP010000188.1:0-16040 GCA_031394065.1 Chitinophagaceae bacterium | reverse complement strand
GGGAATGATGCAATACATTCTTCAGTTTTTTATTCAGGCCCACGTAATATAACAAACAACTTGGTGCCATCACTCTTTTGTCCCAGTATTCATCACTATAACTCCTGTAATTTTCAGCCAAAAGTTTAGTTTCTATAAAATGGTAATCGGCTGCACCTATTACTACATCAGCATCGTAAAGATTGATCGTTGCTGGTTGTTCGTTGCCCGTTTCCTTCGCTATCACAGCATTTGCTTTGCCATTCACAACTCTGATTTCACTAACATCGCAATTAAAAACAAACTTTACTCCAAGTTCTTCAGCAACGCTGCACATGCCTTCTACAATCTTATACATGCCTTCATGCGGATACCAGGTGCCCAGTTTAATATCAGCATAATTCATCAGGCTGTATAAAGCGGGTGTATTTTCTGGTAACGCTCCCAAAAACAAAACAGGAAACTCCAGTAATTGTTGCAGCTTAGGGTTTTTAAAATGTTTGCTGATGTGTTTTTTCATGGAAGTAAATACATCCAGTTTAAAAACGCCTTTAACCAGGTCCCAGTCTAAAAACTCGGTGTATGACTGGCCTGGTTTATGCACCAGTTTATTTATCCCAACTTCGTATTTATAAACTGCTTCCTGCATAAAACTATCCAACCTTGCCCCACTACCAGTTTCAATACTTTCAAACAACTTTTTTAGTTCATCGTAATCTGCCGGAATATCCATTGGGTCATCGTTCCAGTAAATCCGGTATGATGGATCTAATCTATCCAGCTTATAATAATCGGATACTTTTTTTCCGAAACAATTAAAAAAACGCTCAAACACATCGGGCATCCAGTACCAACTTGGGCCCATATCAAAGGTAAAACCTGCTTCTTTCAGTTGCCTTGCCCGTCCGCCCGGGGTCGACTGCTTTTCAAGCACAGTTACATCCCATCCGGCTTTAGCCATAAAACAAGCAGCTGATAAACCTGCAAACCCACTTCCTATAATTACTGCTTTTTTCAATGTGCGAAAATAAGGTATTGAATTTAATAGAAATCTTTGCCAGTGGGTATTATTTAAAAATTAAAACCGGGTTAATTGCTGTTTTAATAATTTTCGGGCAAAATGTATCCTGCTTTTTATTGTTCCTAACGGCTCGGCAAGTATATCAGCAATTTCATGGTATTTATATCCTTCAAAATACAGTTCAAATGGATTTTTAAATATTTCGGGTAACTCATAAACAGCCTCTTTAATTTCTTTTAATGAAAGCGTGGCTTCTGCTGCATTTGCAGTTGAAAACTGGTTATAATCAAGCAGGTAATCGTTGGGCGTATTATCAAAAATGGTATTTTGCTTGGCACTACGCCTATAATTGTTGATAAAAATATTACGCATGATGGTGTACATCCAGGCTTTTATATTGGTGCCGGCATTATACTTTTCTCTATTGGCTAATGCCCTGTATAAAGTTTCCTGAATAAGATCCTTTGCAGCCTCCATATCTCTGGTTAATGTCATGGCAAATGGCTTTAAGTACTCTGTGTTACTGATGAGCGATTGATTGAATTCGACTGTTGACATGTTATTATGTTTAACTAATAAAACATAAAGTTAAACAAAATGTTTAAAAAATGTAGCTTTTTTGTTTATTTTTTTTAAAAAAACATTAAACAAACTGCAAATCAGAGGTTTAGGGTTAAAGGTAAATCTTGCTGTATTATAATGCGGATAGAAACTCCATTACTTCAGCGTATGATTTTTTGAAGTTAATGGGTGGCAGAATCTTTTTTTCGTAGGTATTAGTAAGCTGCCCTGAAATGATTACAGGTGTATTGGCAAAATTTTTACTTAATGTAGTAATGAATTTATCAAAATTAAACCTTGGCCCTACTGTAGTTAAATGTGTATATATATAATCAGGCTTTTTTAGCGTAGCAAGATATTCCACATCTTTTAACGGGATGCTGCAACCCAGATATATGGTGCTAACACCTTTATTTTTCAGCATATAATTCATAAACAGCAGGCTTAACTCATGATATTCGGTTTCGGGCAGAAACAATAAAACAGATTTATCTATCTTAACAGTGCTTCTTACACTTTCAATACCAACAATAAGCTTTTGGCGGATAATATTTGTTACCAGATGCTCCTGCCCCGGATTTATATGATTGGTTAACCAGAGTATTCCAATTTTTTCGAGGAAAGGGAATATGATTTGAGAAATGGTTTTTTCAATACCTTTTACAGCAATAAAACCATCCAGTGTCTCCTCAAAAGTTTCCATGTCAAGATCAACCATATTTTGAATGAGTGTATTAACAATCCTGTCCTGTAGTGCTTCTGATTGATTTAAAGAAAGAATTTTATCGTTGATTTCCGCTTCATTCATTTTATCAATATGCGAAATCTTGAAACCAAATTTATTAAGCAAAGCAACATTCAGTAATTTCTTTAATTCGTCGTTGCTGTAAAACCTGATATTAGTATCGGTACGATGTGGCTTAAGAAATGAATACCGCTGCTCCCATATACGTATGGTGTGGGCTTTTATTCCGGATAAATTTTCAAGGTCTTTAATGGTGAAAGAATGCATGTTTATGGTTTTATCTAAGCATATTACAATTACAGCTGAAATTTGTTTAACCACAAATCAAAAATTGTTTAACAAAGTTAGTGCATTAGCTTAAAACGGACGGGCAGGCAAGTCTTCAAAGATTTTATTTGTAAGTTCATTTTTGGGAACCAGTATTGACCAGGCGGTTAAAAATATGATTATAAAATCGGTGTAAAGCGATGCATTTTTTTGATACCAAAGTTCCAATGTGCCTTTATACAGGTAGATGTTTCTGTACATAGTTTGGGGATCGGGTGCTTCGGAAACAATTTTTTCTTCATCCCTGAAAATGAGAGAACCGATGCCCGTCATGCCGGGTTTACAATTGTAAATTTTTTGTTGCACTTCATCGGGATATTGCTTAAAGCTCACTTCCATCAGGGGCCTGGGCCCCACAATACTCATATCGCCTGTAAATACATTGATGATCTGTGGAAGCTCATTCACTTTTGTCATCCGCAAAAGCTTACCAAATTTTGTAACCCTTGGATCGTTACGTAAAGTAATTTCTCCGGTACCTATATTCGGGCTGTTTTTGAGCATGGTAGCAAATTTCCAGATGTTGAAAGTGCGGTTTTTGTAACCTATTCTTTTTTGAAAAAAGAACACTTCATGCTCGCCGGTTAGCAATAAAATAATAATAGAAGGAATAAATATGGGAGATAAAAGAATCAATGCAATTGTTGCAATGAGTATATCGATTATTCTTTTGAGGAATTTGTACATAGTTAGTTGTTGGCCGTTGATGGTTGTTCGTTGTTCGTCACCAGGTTGAGCCAGTATTCTCTTTCGAACAACGGCCAACGAGCAACAATCAACCTTTCTAAAAAACTTCTTTTATCTTATCACAAACAGCTTTTAAATCTGCATCAGTAATATTTGTAGAGCAGGGAATGCTTAAGCAACGCTGATAAACATAATCGGATTGATTGCTTTTGTTGTAAAAAATATTATTGGTAAACATCCGCAGCTGATTCATGGGTACCCAAAAAGGGCGGCTCTGCATTTTGTTGTCGTTCAAAATTTTCAGTACGTCTTTTTGCTTCTCTGTCATAATGGTTGGTAACCAGCAATTGGCATTTACATCTGCACTCAGTTCCTGAAATTTAATATCACCAACGCCCTTTAATTCATTTTTATAAAAGGCCATTATTTCCTGCTTGCGTTTAATAAAGCCGGGCAATTGCTCCATTTGCGCCACGCCCATGGCGGCGGCAACGTTTACCAGTCGGTAGTTATAGCCAATCTCGTCATGCACATATTCAAACGGATCACTCTTGGCTTGAGTAGTAAGATGCTTGGCTTTTTTTGCCAAAGCCTCATCATCGGTAACAATCATGCCGCCGCCGCCGGTTGTAATTATCTTATTGCCATTGTAACTAAAAGTGCCCATCAAACCAAAACTGCCGGCATGTTTTCCTTTGTAATAAGAACCCAATGCTTCTGTGCTGTCTTCTATAACCGTTACATTATTTTGTTTGGCCAAAGCCATCAACCTGTCCATATCACAGATATTGCCCAATACATGCACCGGCATTAAAACCGGTATTCTTCTGCCATCTTTTTTATAATGACAAACACCGTTACGCTGTTCTGTTTCTTCTGCAAAAAATTGTTCCAGTAAATCTAAATCCATTTGCCAGGTGCCTGGATGGGTATCAATCAATATCGGATCGGCTCCGGTATATTTAATAGAATTGCAGGTTGCAATAAAAGTAATGTTTGGCGTAATTACATAATCATCGGCATTAACACCCATCATCACCAAACAAATGTGCAGTGCTGTTGTGCCGCTGCTGGTTGCTACGGCATATTTGGTGCCGACAAATTCGGCACTCATTTTTTCAAACTGATCTACATAAGCACCAACGCTGCTAACCCAACCGGTATCTAAGCAATCTTTTACATATTTCCATTCGTTGCCAGCCATGTTTGGGCCACTGAGTAAAAGCATAAGTAAAATTATTTTTGCTTTGCAAACCTATATAAAAAAATTGCTCCAGCCTAAAGACCGGAGCAAATCATTACTACTTCGCTAAAGCTACGTAGCACAGGTAATTAATTTTTATTCTATTGGTCATCAAATATTTCTGAATTTTTCTACAAACGAATCAATAACAATCCCCGTCTTTAAAAGTGTATAAATTTCTTTTACCCCATCAGGCACTGTTTTGGTAATGGTAAAACCCAGTTCGTTTTTTATCTTATCAAAATTTACCCGATAATCTCTCGGGTCTTCGCTGCTATCTACATAAATAACATTTACATCGGGCACTACTTTACAAACTTCTTTAATGATCATCCCTTTGGTGTAATTCTCCTCGGTGCTGCCCACATTAAATACATTGGCTCTTACTTTTTCAACCGGACTTTCCAACACCAACACTACGGATCTTGCCAAATCCTCTACATGACAATATGGACGCCAGAACTGTTGCCCCCATATTTCCTGCTCACCATGTACTGCAGCATTGCGGGTAAATTCATTCACGGTAAGATCAAAACGTATTCTTGGCGAAAAGCCATACACCGTGCTAAAACGCAAGGCAGTACTGCACATTGGGCTGTCTTTTTTTTCTTCCAGCAAATATTTTTCAAACTTTACTTTTAACTCAGCGTATAAAGAAACCGGGTTCAGTTCAGATGTTTCCACCACAAAAGAATCGGGATTGGCCATTTTACCATAATTGCTGCAGGTACTTGAAAAAACAAAACGTTTTACACCAGCAGCTTCGGCTTTATTAAACAACAAAACAGCGCCATCCCAATTGGTTTCATTGGCTTCAAAGCTGAATTTTTTACAAGCAGGGTCTCCTACAATGGCAGCCAGGTGAGCAATAGCATCAATTCCTTTTATGGCATTATCAACATCATCAGCATTACGCACATCACCTTTCATAAATTCAAAATTGGGGTTAAGCATAACATCATACAATGCATCGCCACCAAATTTTAAAGAGTCGAATGCCCTTACCTGGTAACCTTTATTTAATAACTGGCGAACCAAAACAGAGCCAATGTAACCGGCACCGCCTGTAACTAATACTTTCATAATTGCTGATTATTTTGCGTTGCAAAGATAAGGGAGTTATGGGTTATGGGTTATGGGTTATGGGTTATGGGTTATGGGTTATGGGTTTGGGGTTATGGGTTTGGGGTTTGGGGTTTGGGGTTTGGGGTTTGGGGTTGAAGCAAAGCATATCCTTCATTTTGCCGGTACCCCAACTACGGTGCAGTTATCCGGTACATCTTTAATTACAACAGCACCGGCTCCGATTATAACGTTGTTACCTACTATTACGCCCTGCCTGATAACGGCGTTAGCACCAACAAAAGTGCCTGCACCTATTTTTACATTGCCGCATAAAACAGCACCGGGACCAATATGGGCAAATTCACCAACGACACACTCATGCTCTATAATACTACCTGTATTGCATATTGCACCGGTGGCAATTGAAGCTAATGGATTAATGGTAACATTTGCTGCAATCATCACACCATGTGGAGCAATGTTTGCAGATGCATCTATTACCGCAGAAGGATGTATGGCGTTTGTGGGTGTTAACTGTTTTTGTTGCAGGTTGGTGTAAATCTTATGTCGCAACTTTTTATCGCCAACGGCAATAAAAAAACCGTTTTGCTTTAAAGCCTGTAAAGCAGTCTCCGAATTTTCGGTTCCAAAATATGGCAGGTTGAAAGGATTGTATTCTTTTTCAGCAACATCGCAATAACCGGTAATTTTTATACCGGCGGCCTTAAAAATACCGTAAGCCACAAATGCATGCCCGCTGTACCCTATTAAAATCATTGTAGTTTTTTAATTATCTAATTTACCAAGGTTTTGTAAGCCTCCAGCATATTTTGCCAAATATTTTCCTGCGGGTAATTTTCCTGAATATCCTGCTGCAGTTTTTTAGCCATGGTTTGCAGGTGCTGTGGATGTAACAAGGCATACTGCAAAAGCTTTTGCATTTGTTGTTCATTTCCGCTTTCAAAAATTAACCCTGTTTCATTATTGGTTACAATATCTATATTACCGGTAATATGGCTGCAGATAACCGGTAAGCCCATTGCCCCGGCTTGCAACAGTACATTCGGAAAACCCTCCCGGTGTGATGGAAAAACAAAAAAATTGGCCAGGTTCATGTAATACTCAACTTGGCTGGTCCAGTTGATGTGAATGATAGAAGGATTGATCTCTATTTCATGCAGGGTTTCTACAGGCAAAGGATCCAGAGCCGTTTCATATTCGCCTACCAATATCAATATCAGGTCATCATTCGTTTTTTGAAGCTGGGTAAAAACATGCACCAGTTCTGCAATCCCCTTGTCAACAACCAGCCTTCCAATGCAAAGCATGTAAGTTTGTGTATGACTATAATTTATCTGTATTTTAATTTCATCGCTTATTTTTTGATCCAGGTTTTGCTTATTAAACCGGTCAAGCTCTATGCCATTGGTAGAGCCCTTAGCTAAGATGCTGAGTTTATCTTTATTGCAAAGTTTATTTTTAATGATGAACTGCATCAATGAATTACTGTTTGGCCAAACCTGGCTGGCACATGCATACGTGAGTTTTTCAATAAATTTCAGCAGTTGGTATTTAAACCCCTGTTCAACCATTAGAGGCAGGCCGGCAACAGTATGTACCCTTACTTTTACATCACAAATTTTTGCGGCCATCATGCCCAGTAAACCTGCCTTGGGGGTATGTGTATGCACAATACCAGGCTTTTCTTTTCTGAAAATTTTAATTAACTGAAACAGGCATTTTAAATCCTGCCAGGGTGTAATCTTCCTGGTCATGGGCACAATCACATGCCTGCAATGTTCTCTTTCAATCACATCGGCCAGCTCTTTACCGTCTGCACTTATCATCAGCACGTTAAATCCATGAGTTGACATAAAATGCATTTGCCCCGGCAATAAATACCGCAAAGCCATTGGCACAGTTGTAATGCGTATTAACTTAATATTGCTGCTTTTTTCAGACAATTGGGTTTATTAAAAGTGGTGGTTGATTTCCGTATTTCAAAAATAGCGTCATATTATTAAAAGGCGGTTAGAATTTTTATGATACATTTGGAATGTATTAGCATAACGCAAAATCTGAGGGAAACCATATCCCGTGAAAAAATAAAAAGCCGATGGATTTTCTGGATTTTATATTATTTCCTTTCTACGTTGCGCTGTTTTATTTCATCTTCAGCGCCCGCCGTAAAAAATATACCGATCCGGTGCTGAAACACTACCACAAACAGGGTTTCTGGATAAAAGTAGTTGGTGTGTTGGCATTTACGTTTTATAATACCAAAATGTCTGAGGGAGATTCCTTAGTATTATTTTATACCGAAGGTGCAAATATCTGTCATATGATATTGAAAGATTTTTCGCAAATAAAATTGCTTTTCCTGCCTGGTATTAATTTTGATGAGAGCTTGCTAAAAAATTCGGGCAATCTGGGTTATCTTAAGGGTGAAAATAATTACATGATAATAAGGATTGTAGCTATCCTGTCTTTTTTTTCTTTTCAAAAATACCTGATATTAAACCTCTTTTTTTCTATGCTCTCGTTTTCGGGGGTATGGCGGCTATATCGTTTTTTTTATGAGCAATACCCGCATTTACACAAACAATTTGCTATCGCCATAATATATTTACCCACGTTTGTTTTCTGGAGCTCGGGTATTTTAAAAGACCCCATTTGCACGGGTGCTATAGGCTGGCTAACCTATGCACTGTACGAATCTTTTTATAAAAAGAAAGACATTTTAAAAAATACAATCATCATATTGTTTGCCGGATACCTGTTGTATATTATTAAGGTTTACATCCTCATTTCATATGTTCCTTTCTTTTTGCTTTTTCTGGTTTTAAAAAATGTAACCCTTGTAAAGAGCAGGTTGATGCGTATTATAATTGTTGTGGGCTTAATTTTTCTTGCAATGACCATGTTTGGTACAGTAATGCAGCAACTGGCCGGAACCCTGGTAGCCTATGGCGGAAACGATGTAACAAAAAACGTATCCATATACCAAAAAGCCTATGCCGAGCAGGAAGACGCAGGTTCCAGTTTTTCGCTGGGTGTTGAATACGATGGATCGTTTGCCAGCCTTGTAAAAATTGCACCGGCGGCAATTATTGCCACCTTGTACCGGCCTTTTATCTGGGAGTCAAGAAAATTATCAACCATGTTATCATCCATTGAAAGTATGGTAATCATGTTTTTTACTTTATCGGTATTTTTTAAGGCCGGGCCAGGAAATTTTGCACGCATCATAATAAAAACCCCTATTATTCTATACTGCCTTTTGTTTTCACTGTTGTTTGCTTTGTTTGTTGGTGCCACCACTCCAAATTTCGGAACTCTGTGCCGTTATAAAATTCAGTGCATGCCGTTTTATATTATTGCCATTTTCTTAATACAGGACTATTGGTTAAAGAATTATAAAAAAGGCCCCGTAGTTAACGGGGCACTGTGATTTCAGAGGGGGTAATTAACCATTATGCGTTTGCAGCTCTCCCGGCCCGGGCCGGTGAAAAAGGAGCCAATATGTTCATCCAGGTTATTTTAACGTAATTATTTATTGAAGTGCTTATTGGTAATCTTTCATCAGACTTTAACCTTGATA
Organism: Chitinophagaceae bacterium; assembly: GCA_031394065.1. GTDB lineage: Bacteria > Bacteroidota > Bacteroidia > Chitinophagales > Chitinophagaceae > Ferruginibacter. Next base: position 6,811 of record JANMWP010000188.1, on the reverse strand, counting down.
AAATTACCGGTGGCAATGCTTCAAAATTATTGCTCATGGCATCAACAGCAGGCCACATAATAAAGCTGAGTTTTTTAAGTTTATCTGTTTTTTGAAACAGTATCGTTATCCCTGCAAAGGCAATCAAGAAACAACTGTAGTGCAGTACTGCCAGTGCTTTGTTATTAAATTTGGTTTGATGAATATGAAAGCGGTTACGTATGTAGTAATACATTTTCCATCCGGTTGAGTAATCCCAGTCTTTTTTTACTGAGAATGCTGTTGCGGGATGATAATGGATGCTGCTGGCAACAGTGCAAACAGGAATTTTATTGCGCCTTACAATTCTGTAATAATATTCTGTTTCATCGCCCCACAAAAAGAAACTGGCCTTGGGTACACCTACTCTTTCAATAATGCGCCTGTTAATAAAAGTGCCGTTAAAAGGATGGCCAATTCCATCAATAATATTACCGGGTACATCATCCAAGGTTTTGTATCCCCCGGTATTCCACACAAAAGATTTTCTGTCTTTATTATCAATTACAGCGCAGTTCATTAAAGTTAATTCGGCAGGCTGGGCCACTAATAAGTTTTCAAGTGCATCTGCTTTAGGCATACCGTCATCATCCATACACCATATCCACTCATAACCCTGCTGATAACCCATTTGTATAGCTGTGCTAAAACCTCCGGCTCCTCCAATATTGTTTTGGGTAAAATAAGTTAAATCCTTTTGAGCCTTTAACCAGTTTTCAGTACCATCGGTACTTCCGTTATTTATTACTAAAATACCATCTAAAGGACGTGATTGGTTACGCAATGCAGTAATACATTCGGACAGCAAGGCTAAACGGTTGTAAGTAACAACCACAGCTATTACCTTTTCCATAGGAATTGGTTTGGTTTTAGATAAGAATATACTTGGACAATGCTATAACGCCGTGAGAATCCGCTTATTGCATAAATCTTAACATTTTTTTTTAATTCTCGATGTTGGGGAACACCGGAGCTTTGTTTCCGGTAATGAGGGATTGAAGATAAGTTTGGGAAAAACTGAGTGCTTCGCCTATTACATGGTGCATATCCATATAGCGGTAAGTGGCAAGCCTGCCCAGGAAAGACAGGTTGGAAGATTGCATCGCTTCTACCCAGTAAGCATCCAGTATTTTTTTATCAGCATCAAGCCTTTTGGGGTAATAGGGTATATCGTTGGCAGTTGTTTCTTTACTGAATTCCTTAAAATAAACAGTTTTATCATGTTCTTCCCAAGGCGCAAAATGTTTATGCTCATGCACCCTTGTATACGGAACCGTTTCATCGCAATAATTAATTACGGCATTACCCTGGTAATCTCCATCCGCAGTATGCTTTTCAAAAGTAACGGTGCGGTATCCAAGCCTGCCAAATTTATACTCAAAAAAAGCATCAATAGGACCGGTATAAAAAATATGGTTGTAGGTTGAAAGTAATTCGCTGCTGTAATTAAATTTTTTATTGAGGGTGATATTTATTTTTGGACTGTCTAATAATTTTTCAACAAGTTTGGTATAGCCATTTACCGGTATGCCCTGGTAAATATTGTTGTAATAATTATCGTTGTAATTAAACCTTACCGGTAATCTTTTTAAAATAGATGCCGGTAATTCAGATGGCTCACAGCCCCACTGTTTTTTGGTGTAGCCGTAAAAAAAAGCATTGTATAAATCTTTTCCTAAAAATTTTAATGCCTGTTCTTCAAAAGACTGAGGCTCGGTAATGCTTTTATCGCCCAGGCTTTCGATAAATACTTTTGCTTCTTCGGGGCCGAATGACTTATTGAAAAACTGGTTGATGGTATGCAGGTTAACCGGCAGCGAGTAAATATTACCCTTGTAATTTGCTTTTACGCGGTTGATAAAAGGTTTAAACTCTACAAAGCTGTTTACAAAATCCCAAATTTCTTTTTTATCGGTATTAAAAATATGCGGGCCATACTCATGAACCATCACATTTGTTTCTGCATCTCTTTTTGTGTGGCAGTTACCGGCTACATGGCTGCGTTCGTCCCATACATCAATAGTACAATCCAGTTGCGCTGCCAGTTGATTGGCCAGTACCGCTCCTGAAAAACCTGCTCCTACTATTAAAAATTTATGTTGCATGTACCAGTAAATTATTTGCAAAATAGCCGATTACCCTAAAATACTTCTGTAAATTCTGCAATATTTTTCAATTGCGTTTTCCAGAGCATAAAACTCTGTTGCTCCTTTTCTTATTGCAACTGAATCGTAGTTTATATTATTGATTACTTCATTAACGGCGGTTTCCAATCCTTCATCTGTAAATTCATTAATTACAATTCCTGATTTACAGGTTTGTACAATTGCGGCCACATCACCTACACCACTATTGGTTATTACGGGAATACCCATGGCCATTATTTCGCCGTGTTTTGTTGGTGATGATGATTGTTTTGAATAACAGGATTTGATAAAAAATATAGAATAACTGCTTAACGAAAGTAATGCCGGCACCTGTAACCTGGATGCTTTTTTCACCGCCACTCTATCTGCAGGTATCTGGTATTGGGCTGCTATTGCTCTTATCTCATCATGCCGATGCGGCGATATGAATAAAAATTTAGCTGCCGGAACCCGGTTGTTTAATAATTTACAAAACTGCAGCATTTCTGCAGCAAGGTACCAGCCTCCGATAGAGCCGAGATAACTGATTACAAAATCATTTTCTGTAATTCCAAGTTCCGATTTTAATGCTGCTTTTTCTTTTTCATCAATTTTTTCCGGATCAAAAAGTTCAAGGTCGGCACTGCACGGAATTACTTCAAGCGGAATTGCAGGCTTGTATTCCGGCCATCCTTTAATGATTTTTTCGGCTGCATAAGTAAGGCAAACAATACCATCGCTTTGTGTTACAGCTTCCGATTCTTTTTTAGCAAAAAAATTATAAATGCTTTTGTAAACCTGGTTTTTGATATTCCACATGCCACCTTCTACCCTGCTATCGGCATAAAACTCACGTATATCATTCAAAAATTTAACGCCCATTGTTTTTTTCATCCACAAGCCAATCAGGGCCGGCACACCTGCACGGGTATGAACCATATCAATACCTTCTGCCTTATGTAATTTTTTTGCAGCCCTGCGCATTTTAAGAACATCAAGCAAAGTAGAAATAACCGGCGGATTTTTTGTGTAGTTAAGCGGTATCCAGCTGATATTACTTTTATCAAGTAACTCCTGAATGTAATTTTTATTTTGATGATAAACCTGCTCTTTTTCGCAGCTTATTAAAAATATTTTGTAGCCTGCTTTGCTCAAGCCCCGTAAATAAGGTATTACCTGGCTTTGACCAAGCGGATCGGTCATACCATCGTAAGAAATAAATAATACTTTTTTTACTGTACTCAATTGCAGTTGGCTTTTAGTCTCTACTTTAATATTTTACAAGATACCTGAGATAATGTTTTAAGGCAAACACAAACTTATATTTAAAGGAATGCATCGCTATATAATGTTTTTTTATTCCCTCATGTTCTTTTAAAGGAATTGCAGTAACCGGTATTGAATCGGCCAATGCATCGCTATGTATTTTAAACCGCTCATCGGGTGTACAGTTTGTTCCGCTTCCATCATGCCCAATATTTGATACCAATGATTTTTGCGGATACAAACACATACCGTCGTTTAAAAAAACAGTTGAATGCCAGATGGCGTTCCAGCTTCTGAGTTTTCCTTTAGCAACGGCTTTAAGCCCCCAGAAAAATTCAAAAGTGCCATCCATATTCAACCTTTTAATATTGCCTTTTTTCTTTACTGCTTTTTGTACAGCCAATGCATCCATATTAAAATGATCCCAGGCCCGCTTCCAGGTGCCCCAACCCCAGGTGGTGGTATGGTAAAAGAAAAAAGTTGACTCCTTAACTTCTACATTATTAAACTCGGGCCGCAGGTAGGCTGCAATGTGCATCACTTTTGGATTATTCTCGTAAAAATCAAGTGCATCATTCATATAAGTTAAAAAGCCCGGAGAAAGTAAACCATCATCTTCCAGAGAGATAACCCTGCCAAATTCATTTACCCTTTTTGTAACTCCTTCTACATTTGATTTTACCAGTCCTTTATTTTCAGTTGCCTCCTCAATGATAACTTCTTTGCACCATTTTTTTTCATGCACTATTTTCTTTACTGCTGCAATGGCTGCCAGTGTCTCTTCGCTTGCACCGGGTTTGGGGCCATCTACATAAATCCACAATTTGGATTCGTTGGCAAGTTCATTATTATACAACGATTCCAGCACCAGCCTGGTATGTTCGGGCCTGTTGTATGCAAAAAAAACTATGGGTGCTAATGATCGCATCATTGTTAAGCGTGTTTAAATATATTACGTTTTATTCGTCCCAGCCTGAATTTTAATTTATAAAAAGGAATAAAAACGCTTACCGGTCTTGGGTTATCCTGTTCCTTAAATTCATTATCCAGCCTGAAATTTTTTAATTCTTTTAAGGAAGGAATTATCAGGTCTGATTTATTGCCTGCATTCGCTGAAAGTTCTTCCAGCAAATCTATCCATTCATTACTACAGGTTTCTACAGAGTAGGATGCTATTATTTTTTGCCTTGCAGCCTGCGCCATTTTTTGCCACAGGGCAGGATTGTTTTTTAGTTTTTTTATGGCTTCCACAAATTCACCATTGCGGTCATCAATTAAAATACCTTCTGTATTATTTGTGATAAGGTCTGATATGCCGCTACGCATGTTTGTACACACCGATACCAGGCCGCAACTCATGGCTTCCATTAAAGTAATGGGCAGCCCCTCAAATTCGGAAAGCAAAACAAAAACCTGGTTTTGCAATAAATGAGCTTGTACTTCAGTTGATTTTAATTTGCCCTCAAACCTAACCGGCAATCCTTTACCACTTGTATTTAAAATTTCTTTTACGGCCGGCACAGCACTGCCATGGCCGTAGATTGTGTAACTGGTGCCGGGCACTTCTTCGGCTGCTTTACAAAATGCACGGGTTACATCCGAAATGCGTTTTTGTTTTTCATCAATGCGGCCGGCATAAACCACGTTCATTATTCCATCTGCCGAAAGGCCTGCTACGGCAGAAGTTACCGGCGCACCAATGGGAATGTACTGAATGCGTTTGTGATGTGGCGCAGTTTGCCGGCTTATCTGCTCAATTAAGTTTGAAACACATACAACAGATGACACATCGCTCCCATCATTATTTGCTGCATACTTTTTAACCAGGTCGTAATGATACTTATTGTCGTTATGCAAAACCATTACGGTTGGTATGCCGGCTTTTTTAATCCATTTACCGGCTTCCAAAGGAATGGCGAAATAATTGGTAATGAAAATATCCGGCGGAAATTGTTTTACATCATTGAGTATTGCCCGAATTTTTTCATCGTTAAATAATTCCCAGTAAATTAATTTGCAAGCATACCCTTCGTTAATGAAATAATTATAAGCTGGGAGATCTTTATCATTTGCGGCCAGAAATATGATACGGGATTCGATATTTTTTTCTTTGAAGTAAGGCAACAGGCGCTTGATCCAGGTTGTGGGACCATCTAAATTATTGGGAGCATCGAAAGCGCAAATTGTTACTTTCATAATTGCCTATTTTCAAATAAATTTTATGGGAGGATTTCGTCGCTTTTAATAATATGAATCAATGCCTTAATTATTATTCATCCACTTATCGTACCACATCTGAAACATCAGTATATACCACACTTTTTCTGCCCTTTCTATCTTGCCGTGGTAAAACGAGTTTTTTATCCTTTGTATTATGTCGTTATTAAAAATATTCTGTTTTTGAATGAACTGCTCATCAAAATACATATCTACAAAGGGTTTCAGCTCATTTTGCAACCATGCAGCAATGGGAATACCAAAGCCCATTTTAGGCCTGTCCATCATTTTAGCCGGAATATATTTATGTACTATTTCTTTAAGTATAAATTTTTTATTGCCTTTATTATATTTATATTCCAAAGGAAGTTGTGCAGCCCATTCAATGATGCGTTGGTCTAAAAAAGGTTCCCGGCCTTCCAGGCTTACACTCATGCCTGCCCGGTCAACTTTTTGCAAAATATCATCCAGCAGGTAAGTCTGGTAATCTACTGCCATCATGTAGGATAAAACAGAATAGTTATCCGGTTTAAGATCTTTACTATCGAAGTATGTGGGCATTTGCTGAATACTATCCTTAAATATTTCAGTCAGGTCTTTGGTGTTCATCTGCTGCGTCATACTCATCAAAACATTTCTGGCTGATGGTTCCTTTAACAGTGATTTTACTTTTTCGTACCTGCTGTGAAAAAGATATTTTTTATTAAACACCGGAATTTTATCTGCAGGAATCAGATCCATCATAGCAGCTGCACTTTTGCGGATAAAGCCCGGTACTTTTTTTATTGAACCGCCATATTTTGTCATAAAATCGTAGCGGTTGTAACCTGCAAATATTTCATCGCCTGCATCGGCAGATAAGGCCACAGTTACTTTTTCACGGGCAATGCGGCTTACAAGTGTAGTGGGTATGGCGCTGCTGTCGGCAAAAGGTTCATCATAAAAAAATGGAAGCTGAGGAACTATATCAAGTGCTTCCTTTTCGGTACAATAATATTCGGTATGATCGGTACCCAGGTGGGCTGCAATCTCTTTTGCAAAAGGAGCTTCATTCATTCCGGCATGGGGCACGCCAATGGTGAATGTTTTAATTTTTTCGGTATTGTTTTTTTGCAGTATGGCTGTAACACAACTGCTGTCGTAACCGCCACTTAAAAAAACACCAACCGGCACATCACTTACCA
>JANMWP010000707.1:0-5570 GCA_031394065.1 Chitinophagaceae bacterium | reverse complement strand
GTTGCTGCTTTTCTTGAGTATGATCTTGTAATAAATGGCACCAATCCAACCAAAATTATTGCCAATGGTATCCTGCACATTTGTGGTAACATCCGATTTATCAATAAGCGGAAATAATTTTAAAGAGCCGTCGTAGGTTTTCATCTGTATGGCACCGTGCTGGCGAATAATATTCTCATTGATGACCAGCTGCCAGGTAAAAATGCGGAACACACTATCCGGCGAATACAAAACAGAAACAGTTTGCAAAGAATCAAAAGGGTAGTGGAAGGAGTTTTTAGTTTTTAAAGCACGAACCAGGATACGGGTAAACATGCTGTCGGCATTAAAACGGTTATCGGCATTAATACCCTGTATTATTTTTGCAGCATACTCTTTTAGTGAATCATCTTTTTGCATAAGCACTTTAAGTTCGGCTTTGCCGATACCCTGTGCAAAGGACAAACTGCTGATAAAGAATAAAAAAAGTAAAAGGACTGGTTTCTTCATGCAATAAAAATAACTATTCTTAAAACAAGAGGGGGCTAAATTATTGTACGGGGATAAAATTTAACTAAAGATTAGACACTGATTAAGTTGATTACACGAATTACACCAATTATAAATCATTTGTAAATGCAATCAGCGAATCATATACGGCATCAATCCGTTCATCATTCAAATCTACTTCGGGCTGGGTTGTGGGCAGGAAGATGGTTTTTACGCCCAGGTTGCGGCCAAACTGCATATCGCTTAGGGTATTGCCAATCATGATTGCTTTGCTGAGATCAATTGCTGGAAAATCTTTTGCGGCCTGTAAACCCATGCCCGGGTTGGGTTTACGGTTGGGGCTTTCTTCTTCCAGGTCGGGACAAAAGTAAACGGCATCAATGCGGCCACCGGCAGCTTCAATTTGCGCAACCATATTTTTATGAATGAGTTGCAGGTTTGCCAGTTTAGTAACTCCTTTTCCAATTCCTTTCTGATTGGTTACAACAATAATGTGTTTGAATCTTTTTGCAAAAACAGCAATAGCTTCTTTAACACCGGCATAAAAAACAAATTCATCCCAGCTGTGGATATAGTCTTTGTGTTTTTCGTGATTGATCACACCATCGCGGTCGAGGAAGAGGGTCCAGGTGTTGTCTATTTTGTTTAAGTTGATCATTTTTTTTGATTACACGAATTAATACGAATTACACGAATTGGATAAACTCCTAACTCCTAACTCCTAACTCCTTCTGCGCTCTTTCAAAATCTTCCGGAATACCGATATCAATAAAATATGCATCCTGTATATCGCCGCACATTTTTCTTTTGTCGAAATATTGTTCCAGATAATCTTTTTCAAAAGAGAATTTTTGGGGCAGTTCTTCCTGTATGAATGCGTTAACGTGCAAAGCATAAGCACCTCCATTGATCAATCCAGCCTGGTAATGTTGCTTTTCTTTAAAGCTGGCGATGGTGTTATCATTATTTAATTCTACTACACCATACCTTTCAAAATCCTGCATGGGTTTTAAGGCAAGGGTACAATCTGCATTTGCATGATGATGTGTTGCAGCAAGTTTTTTAACATCTATATCAAAAAATGTATCGCCGTTAAGTATCAATACATTTTTTTCGGTGGTCATGTTGCAGGCAAATCTGATGGCCCCCCCTGTTCCCAAAGGTTCTTCTTCAATTGCGTATTGTGCATAAAGCAGGGGGTGTTGTTCATTTACATAATCTATGATCACCTCGCTTTTGTAACCCAAAGAAAAAATGAATTTATCTATTCCCTGTTTTAATAAATGCTCAATAACAAAATATAAGAATGGCTTACCGGCAACAGGCGCCATGCATTTGGGTAGATCGCTCACAACAGTTCTTAACCTGGTTCCCAGGCCTCCGGCTAATATGATCGCTTCCCTGATCATCTGAAATATTCTGCCTCCACCAATTGACAAATAATATGTCCCAGCATGATATGGCTTTCCTGTATGCGTGGCGTATCTGTTGATGGTACATTGATAAGGTAATCTGAAAGGCCTTTCATTGTTCCACCGGTAAGGCCGGTAAAAGCGATGGTGATCATTCCTTTTTCCTTAGCCACTTCAAAAGCATTGTAAATATTTTTACTGTTGCCCGAAGTGCTTAAACCAACCAGCACATCGCCTTTATTGCCAATGCCTTTTATTAAGCGGGAGTAAATCACATCGTAACTGTAATCATTAGCCACTGCAGTCATGTAAGATGTGTTGCAGTGCAAAGCCTCTGCCGGCAAAGCATCCCTGTCGGTATAAAAACGGCCGCTGAATTCTGCTGCCAGGTGTTGTGCATCGGCAGCGCTGCCACCATTGCCACAAAACAAAACCTTGTTGCCATTTTTAAAAGCTTGCACAATAACTGCAATGCATTCCTCTACTGTTTGAAGCAAGTCTTCATTTTGCAAAACATCCTGCTTTACATTAATGGATGCCTGCACAATATTTTTTATCTGTTCCATATTTTTTTAATTAAATGCTCCAGGTTGTTAAACCATATTTTGTAAATGAATAATCCCTCACAATACCACCAAAAGTATTCAATGTTTTTATAACGGCATAGCGGGTGTTTCCGGGGCAATAAAATATCATAAAACCTCCGCCACCTGCGCCACTTATTTTACCGCCTGTTGCTCCTGCAGCTTTTGCTGCAGTATATACTTCTTCAATATTGCTGTTGCTGATGTTGGCTGCCATATTTCTTTTCTGCTCAAAACCATAATTCAATATTACGCCAATTTCATCCAGGTTTCCCTGCAATAAAGCTTCTTTCATCATGCCGGCCTGCTCTTTAAGCTGATGCATGGCTTCAATGCTTTTCTCATTTTTTTCATTCACATTTTTTACCTGCTCTTTTATAATGGCAGCACTTTCCCTGGATGTGGAAGTAAAGTAAAGCACCAGGTTATTTTCCAGCTCGTGTAAATATTGTGGTTTAATGCGCAGGGGGTTTACAATTACTTTATCTCCTGCATGAAATTCCATAAAATTTACGCCACCAAAAGTTGCAGCATATTGATCCTGCTTGCCACCGGCAAGTTGCAGGTCGTTGCGTTCAATATCATAAGCGTACTGGGCAATTTTATATTCATCCAGCGGCAACTTCAGCATTTCTTTAAATGCGCCCAGTACCGCAACCACCAAGGTTGAGGATGTGCCCAGGCCCGAGCCCGCCGGTGCATCAACAAAAGTTGATAATCTAAAACCCGGCAAAGCAGTTGAATGATCTTTTTGTATTCTGTTGTAAACACCTTTTAATAAATCCAATGTGCCATCAATTGGCAAACGGGGCACCAGGTCGAAACTTTGCTGCTCATTGCGGTCAAGCGCTTCTACAATAATTTTGTTTTCGCTCAAGGGTTCTATGGTAGCATATGCGGCAAGGGAAATAGTAGCATTTAATATAGCACCACCAAACTGATCGCTGTAAGGGCTCACATCTGTACCACCACCGGCCAAACCAATTCTTAAGGGCGCTTTGCTTCTATAAATCATGTAAAGTGTATTTATGCGGCAATTTACTTACTATTAGCCAGTTCAAAGATACTTTCAACCATTTTTGTCCAGCTGAATTTTTTCTTTTCTTCTAATAGATGAGGAATGAAATAGTTTTCGCCTTTATCAAAATATTCAACAATTTTTTCTGCAATAGAGGTAGCGGTAGGTTCTGCTACCAGGCCAACTTTATTATCTGGTACCATCGCTGGTAAGCCGCCAACATTGGTAACAATCATCGGTACTTCAAAATGATAGGCCAGTGGTGTAACGCCACTTTGTGTTGCATTTCGGTATGGCTGAACGACCACATCAGCAGCACACAGGTAATTCTTTACTTCATTATCAGGTATAAAATCAGTATGCAGAATCAAATTATCTTTTATACCCAGTGCTTCAATTTGTTCATCGTATACCTTCCTGTCTTCATAAAATTCGCCGGCAATGAGCAGTTTAATGTTTTTGAATTTTGAATTTTGAATTTCTTTCATTGCATCCAATAAAATATTAAGCCCTTTGTATTTTCTGATAAAACCAAAGAACAGAATTACTAATTCTTCATTTTTAATTTTTAATTGCTTCCTTGCTTCTTCTTTAGAAATCTTCTCTCCAAAATTATCATACAAAGGATGCAGTACAAACACTGCTTTTTTTGAAGTAAAGAGTTTGAGGTCGGTCATCACTTTTTCACTCATGGTTATAAAAGCATCTACCGGCTTAATAAAATACCGGGTAAAGGGTTTATCGCCCGGCCTTTTTTCATGGGGAATGATATTATCTGCTATGCAGATTACTTTTGTGTGGTGAGCTTGCCGAACCATGTTTTTTTTAACGATTCGCAGAATGGTTCCTAGGCATGGACCCATTAGTGGTATCCAGAACCTGACTACAATAATATCAGGATTCAGTTTTTTTATCTGGCGGCCAATATGTAGCCAATTAAAAGGGTTTACAGAATTTATTTTTGTATGAATGTTCAGATCTTTTGGAGCCGGGTCATCAGAAAACTGGGTTGTGCCGGGAAATAAAAAACCTGGATATTGTAATGAGAATGAAAAAATACTTGTTTGATGCCCTTCGTTTTGAAACTGCCTGGCCATCCGTTCATTAAAGGTAGAAAGTCCGCCACGCAAGGGATGTGCCGGGCCGATAATGATTATTTTTTTGCACCCTAACCCCCTTCCTTCGGCTACGCTCAGGATTTGGGAACTGGAAGTTTCCATGTTATTGATTTATTCCAATTTTATCTTCTATCAAATAATTATTTCTTTCAGGCGAGTTTCTGGCAATCAGTTCACCAATAAAACCGGCAAGAAATAATTGAGAACCGATGATCATTACTAAAATAGCAGCAAAGAAAAGTGGCCGCTGCGTCATACCGGTTTGATCAAAAAAGAATTTGGAGATGGTGAGGTATAAAAAGATCATAAAACCTGCCATAAAAAATAAGGTGCCCCACAACCCAAAAAAATGCATGGGCCTTTTGCCAAACTTACCAACAAACATAATTGAACCGAGGTCAAGAAAACCATTTACAAAACGCTCCCAGCCAAATTTGGTTATACCATATTTACGTGCCCGGTGCTCCACCACTTTTTCACCTATCTTTTTAAAGCCCGCCCATTTTGCAAGTATGGGAATATACCGGTGCATTTCGCCATAAATTTCAATGCTCTTTACCACTTTTCTTTTATAAGATTTTAAACCGCAGTTAAAATCATGCAGTTTAATTTTTGAACTTCTTCTGGCTGCTGCATTAAATAATTTTGAAGGAATGTTTTTTGTAAGCGTGTTATCATAGCGCTTTTTTTTCCATCCGCTTACCATATCAAATCCATCATCCACAATCATTTTACGAAGTCCGGGAATTTCATCCGGGCTATCCTGCATATCCGCATCCATGGTAATGATAACATCACCCTGGGCTGCTTTAAAGCCTTCGTTCAAAGCGGCGCTTTTACCATAGTTACGCTGAAATTTTATGCCTTTAATATTTGAATTTGCGGTACGAAGCTGTTGAATAACATTCCAGGAATCGTCGGTACTGCCATCATCAATCATAATAATCTC
>JANMWP010000704.1:0-1634 GCA_031394065.1 Chitinophagaceae bacterium | reverse complement strand
CTGTAAGTGGCGGCGTTACTGATATTGATGAAGATGAGACAAAAAATAAAAAATAAGCCGTATGTTTAAGTAGCCATTATGAAAAAGATTTTTCATTTTATAATACTTATTTGCCCATTGCTTATTGCAAATCTCCCTTCGTACTGCTGGGGGTTTTATGCACATCAAAAAATAAATTATTACGCTGTTTTTTTATTACCGCCGGAGATGATGGTATTGTTTAAGCCCAATATCAGCTTCCTCACCGAACATGCCATCGACCCCGATAAAAGAAGATATGCCTTGCCTGATGAAGGGCCCAGGCATTATATTGATATTGATCATTACGGTACTTACCCGTATACCGGCTTACCCAGAAAATGGAAAGATGCTGTTGAGAAATTTGGTGAAGATTCTTTAAAGCAGCATGGCATTGTGCCCTGGCATGTACAAACCATGTTGTACCGCTTAACGGATGCATTTAAAGAAAAAAACTACAGCCTTATTATGAAATGCAGCGCAGAGATTGGCCATTATATTTCAGATGCACATGTTCCGCTGCATGCCAGCAGCAATCACAACGGGCAGTTTACCAATCAAAAAGGCATACATGGATTTTGGGAAAGCCGTGTGCCCGAATTGCTTGCCGAAAAAGAGTTTGATTTTTTTATCGGCAAGGCCGATTACATACAAAACCCCGGAGACTTCATCTGGAAGCGGGTTTTAGAAAGTGCCAGAGCTGCTGATACGGTTTTATCATATGAACGTGATCTCACCAAAAAGTTCCCCGACGATAAAAAATATTCATTCGAAGAACGTAATGGCAAAACAATCCGTCAATACTCATCGGCCTTTACCATTGCTTACAATAAAAAATTAGATGGCATGATTGAGCGGCGGATGCGTCAATCTATATATGCCATTGCTTCTTTTTGGTACACGGCCTGGGTAAATGCAGGCCAGCCCGATTTAAAGGAACTGGCAAAGCAAAAATTTACCGAAGCCGATATTAAAGAATTTGAAAATCTTAATAAACAATGGAGTTTGGGCGGCAAGATGATTGGCCGTGAAGAACAATAAAGCCAATTGGTTTGATTTGGGTATTTTTGCGTCTGAAAATTTATTTGAAGCATGACAGCCGTTCACAATTTTAATGCAGGCCCTTCTATTTTACCAAAATCAGTTTTTGAAGAAGCATCGCAGGCAATTCTTAATTTTAATAATACCGGTTTATCTATTTTAGAAATCGGTCATCGTACCACTATTTTTCAGGAAGTAATGGATGAAGTACGGGCATTGGTGAAAGAACTGATGCGGCTTGATGATGACCATGAAGTATTGTTTTTGCATGGCGGCGCATCAACCCAGTTTATGCAGGTGCCCATGAATTTACTTGATGAAAAAGACACGGCTGCCTTTACAGATACCGGTGTATGGAGCACCAAAGCCATTAAAGAAGCCAGACTTTTTGGCAAGGTTGAAATTGTGTGCAGCAGTAAAGAAAGTAATTTCAATTTTATTCCAAAAGATTTTGCCGTACCCAATGATGCAAAATACCTGCACATAACTACCAACAATACCATTTACGGCTCTCAGTGGCAAAAGATACCAAAAACCAGCAACAGCCTGGTGGCCGATATGAGCAGTGATATTTT
>JANMWP010000559.1:0-4604 GCA_031394065.1 Chitinophagaceae bacterium | reverse complement strand
GGCGAAGTTAAGTATTGGGTTGATGCTGATAAAAAGGAGGTTAGTGCCGGCAATAAAGGCGGTTTGCTGATGGGTGATTATTCTAAAGCGGCAATCAATACTTCGTTTAATACCGGTACTGTTGTGGGTGTTAGCTGTAATGTAGTTGCAGCAGGGCTTACACCAAAACTTATTTCAAATTTTTCATGGGGGCTTGATGGGATAACAAAATATAAACTGGCTAAGGCTTTGGTTGATATTGATAACTGGAAAAAACTGAAAGGGTTAACCATTTCCGACAGGGAAAAACAAATTTTGACAGATATTTACAAACTATTTTAAAAACAAAAAATTTATGCGTAAACAAATTGCTGCAGCAAATTGGAAAATGAATTTAACCCTGCAACAGGCAGAAACTTTAATAGATGAACTGATTGCTGCTCCACATGAACTTTCCGATAACCAGGAAGCTGTTTTTGGTGTTCCGTTTCCTTATCTGCTTAACATTAAAAATAAATTAACCGGAAAGAAAAATGTTTTTGTTGCTGCACAAAACTGTTACGATAAAAAAAGCGGTGCTTTTACCGGTGAAGTAAGCGCAGAGATGCTGAAAAGTATTGGGGTGGATTACGTAATACTGGGCCACAGCGAACGTCGTGAGTATTTTAATGAAAGCCATGCAATGCTGGCAGCTAAAATTAATATCTGCATCGAGAACGGATTGAAACCAATATTTTGTTGCGGGGAGCCTCTTGCAATAAGAGAAGCAGAAACTCAAAACAGTTATGTTGAAACCCAGTTAAAAGAAAGTTTATTTCACTTAACTGCTGAACAATTAACAGGTTTTGTAATTGCTTACGAACCCATCTGGGCTATTGGTACCGGCAAAACTGCCAGTAACGACCAGGCACAGGAAATGCATGCACACATACGTAGCGTAATGGCAAACCAATATGGTGCTGCAGTTGCCGACAGCATTTCTATTTTGTACGGCGGCAGTGTTAAAGCAAATAATGCGAAAGACATTTTTGGTCAGCCCGATGTAGATGGTGGGCTGGTAGGTGGTGCCAGTTTGGTTGCAGCAGACTTTGCAGTTATCATTAACAGTTTAAAATAAACATGGTACAGACGAGATCGTCAGACCATGTTTCTCTGTAAACCGCACATGGTCAGACCATGTGCGGTTTACAGAGAAACTTTCTTATCAGCCACCGCAAAAGAAAAACTAACATCCGCCTCTACAAAACTGTTTAATTTTTCGAGATCAAGAATGGTTTTGTTTGCTTCATCATTGCGGTGATACATGGGAATGAATTTTGCGCCAACAACAATCTCTTTAAAAGTATAGGAACTGCGGGCAACTACTGTATTGCTGAACATGTCATCAAAGGCTTTTATAAAAACTATAAACTCACCCTGCGTATTTTCAAAATCTTCTTTCAAAAAACCAAATAACGGACTTTCTTCTGTAATAGGATGAACGATGGTCCAGCTTAGTGTAAGTGAATTAACTGTATTAAACTCCAACACAAGCGGAAAGAATTTATTCTTTTTAATGCCATTTTCTTCCACAATCATTCCCAATGTTAATTTTGCTTCAGCATCGGTTAAGGTTATATTTTTAAACGGTGCAATGCGTAACATTAATGCATTAATTTCTTTGTAAGGTGCAACAATGGCGTTGCCCGAAAATTTAATATGCGCTGTTGGTTTACTGAATCTTCCGTATAGTAAACCGGTAACAAGAGCAAAACTCAACAAACCTAACAGGGCTTCAAGTGCAGCAATGGCACTGGTTCCAAAACCCGAAGGGCTGATGCGGCCATATCCAACCGTAGTAAAGGTTTGTGTACTAAAGAAAAATGCTTCGCCGAATTTTTCAATTTCATTTCCGGTATTCATACCACTTAAATGTTCAACCCCTACCAGGTAATAGATTACCGCAAAACCTAGATTCACAATTATATAAAAAGCTACTATCAAAGTAAAAAATTTCCACCTGGGTAAAGCAAGCATGGAGTGAAACCAACTGATTCTTTCAAAAAAATTAACACCAACCTTATCAATATTTGGTTGTCCGTTTTTATTCACAAACCTGCCGCCATAATCAGATGCATTGGTTCCAAAACCGGTATTAATTTCAGTTTTTGCTTTCGAGTTTATTTTTCGCAGTAATGCCATAGCACAATGAAAAATTGTTTTTTATTTTTTACAGGACTATTCAGTTAAATTTGAGCCTGTCAAATATATGATTTTGGCTTCAGATTAACACCGATACAGTTTTTATCAGGTATGCAAACAGGAAGAATTTTATTGCAGAGTTTGTTATGGCGTGGCATGTATTATGTTGCTGCTTTTATCATTAATATTTTAATTGCACGGCATTTTCAGGCATCAGCCAGTGGAGCCGTTTATTATATCAGCAGTATATATGCCCTGGTTTTGCTGCTGGCCAGCCTTAGTTTTGAATCGGGTATTATTTATTTTGCTTCAAAACGTGAAATACCGGTTGATCGCCTGTTCAACTTCGCCATTAGCTGGTCATTTATTTTTGGGTTGATTGTTTTTTTTATAGTACACAATTTTTTTGGTGAAACTTACCTGGGTGTTCCTGCCGGCCTGATCATGCTTTCATCTGTACTTTTTATAACGGGTAATCTTTTAATAACCTATTGTTCGGGCTTTTTTTTTGCAGTGAATAATTTTTTTGCTCCAAATATTATCATCATTTCTGGCACTATCATTTTAATTATTTTAATTCCATTCAATGGCGGGTCTGTAATACCGGCTGTTACTGATGAAAATTATTTCTATATTTATTTCAGTTCATTTTTTATACAAGGCATATGTATGGCTGTTGCAGCCAGGATAAAATTTATAAAAGCATGGTCTTTTAAGTTTTTGTCTGTTCAGCAATTCCGTTTGTTGTTTCGTTATTGTGCTTTGGCTTTTACAGGTAATGTCATCTTTTTTTTATTATACCGGGTCGATTATTTTTTTGTAGAACAATACTGTACATCAGCCCAGTTGGGAAATTATATACAGGTTTCAAAACTGGTACATCTGTTTTTTATCTTACCAACCATACTCGCCAGTGTTGTTTTTCCTGTTACTGCCGGTGGACAAAAAGAAAATATCAATAAATTATTAACGCTGATGTCGAGGTCTGTATTTTTTATGTATGCAGTAGTTTTATTTGTCTTATTCTTTATCGGAAAATGGTTCTTCCCTTTTTTATTTGGCGAAAGCTTTACAACTATGTATCAACCTTTTTTATGGATGATACCGGGTATTTTAGCACTCTCCGGAATTTTTACTTTAACAGCTTATTTTGCCGGAAAAAACCGGATCAAAGTAAATATTACCGGCTCGGTTTATGCTTTGATCGTAATTTTAATTAGCGATATTATTTTTATTCCAAAGTATGGAATCAATGCTGCAGCTTTCATCAGCAGTATCGGGTATATTGTTTACCAGGTTTATATTATTATGATTTTTAAAAAAGAATATCCATGTTCGGTTGCAGATTTTTTTATCTTTAGATTATCCGACTGGAAGCAAATAAAAACGGGTATTTCAGAGTCACTTAAACAGCGCAATGAAAGTAAGCAGTAATGATATATATGTAAACGGAGAATATTTTAAAAATAATCCGGATTGGGATATTGCCGATGCCCAATGGAAAACGGATATCATTTATAAGTTGCTTGAAAAAAATGACATTAAGCCAAAGCATGTTATTGAAGTTGGCTGTGGTGCCGGTGAAAACCTGGTTGAATTGTTGAAGAAAGATGCTGATATTGAAAAGTTAAGTGGCTACGATATTTCGCCGCAGGCATTTGCCCTTTCCAATCAAAAAAAATCTGATAAAATCAGTTTTTATAATGAAGACTTTACAGCAACTGAAAATATAATTGCAGATTTGATGCTGGTAATTGATGTGCTTGAACATGTAGATGATTACTATGGTTTTTTGAGAAAACTGAAAACAAAAAGTAACTATTTTGTTTTTCATATTCCTTTAGATCTTTCCTGCAGAACTGTATTAAAGCCACATGTATTATTGCAACAGCGCCAATCAGTAGGGCACATACATTATTACACCAAAGAGATGGCAGAATGGGCTTTGCAGGATACCGGGTACGAAATTATTGACTGGGTTTATACAAAACCCGTTGTTGATATTGAACCTGCCGGCAGTATAAAAAGGTTTATAAAAAAAATATTGCGCAATATTTTTTTTGCTGTAAACAAAGATTGGAGTGCAAAAAGATGGGGTGGATATTCAATGATGATCCTGGCCAGGTAATAGTTTAATAAATCTGAAAGTTAATGCAAGAATCTTTACTTCCTTTATTAAGATGTCCGGTTACCAGAACAGCATTAACGCTTAAAGTTGTGCAAAAGGGGAGTAAAATATTTAATGGCGAAACGGTTGAAATTATTGAAGAAGCGGTTTTATATGCTGAAGCCGATTGGTTTTATCCGGTAATTAAAGGTATTCCCCGGTTAGATGTGGAAGCCTTTCTTGATTATGAGATCTTTTTGCAAAAAGCTGAAATTAAGTATGAAGAATTTAAAGCAAACCTGCTTCTTAAATACGGGGCATTAATTAAATATGCCGT
>JANMWP010000543.1:0-4792 GCA_031394065.1 Chitinophagaceae bacterium | reverse complement strand
CGTACAATAAAAATGCAGCGTTAAATAAATCTTTTCCTTCTCTAATCCGATTACGATCCGGCGCACCAACCAATACGCCAATGGTATCGGCATGTTTTTTTATTGTATCAATGGCTGCATAACTTTTATTGGTAAAATCTTCAAACTCCAGGAAATCACGGGGGGCATAACCACAAACACTCAGCTCGCTGAAAACAATCAGATCGCCACCCAGTTGTTTTGCAGTTTCTATTGCATGGATAATTTTTTGCGTATTGCTTTCAAAATTGCCGATGTGATAGTTTTGCTGTGCTAAAAATATTTTCATGCCTCAAACCCTTAATCGGGCTTAACTTTATGTTTAGAAATGATTTTTTATAATTGTAAAGTTAAATGAAGAAAATGAGAATAGGTTTTGTATTTCTTTTTACCGGCATCCTGCTTAATTCCTGCAATAACGCAGATAATACGCCTGACGTTTCAAATATACAGGTTGATCTGAAAACTTTGCGTTTTGAGAAAGATCTGTTTACAATTGATTCAGCAAATTATACAGCCAATCTCGATTTGGTGATATCAAAATATCCATCTTTTGGTGAAAATTTTCTGTCTACAATTATAAATGCAGATCCAAAATGGCCGGCCGACAGTACCGCAGATTATGTACATGGTTTTACCACTGCTTACAGAAAAATTTATGATACAGCACAAATAGTTTTTAAAGATTTTGCGCCTTATGAAAGAGAAATAAAAAAGGGATTGCAGTTTGTAAAATATTATTTTCCTGATTTTAAAATTCCAAATAAAATCATTACATACATTGGCCCTATTGATGGCTATGGAGATATTTTGAGTGATGATGCCATCATTGTAGGACTGCACCATCATTTGGGTAAAAATTTCTCCTTATACAATTCAGAAATTGTGCAGGAAACATATCCGGATTATATCAGTAACCGGTTTGAACCTGATTACATTGCTGTAAACTGTATGAAGAATATTGTAAATGATCTTTACCCTGAAAAGATGGATGAGAAAGCTTTGGTGCAGCAAATGGTTGAAAAAGGAAAACGGCTTTTTGTATTAAGCAAACTGTTGCCAAAAACTGAAGAATACAAATTGATTGGCTATACCAAAGAGCAGCTTAAAGCAGTTTACGGGCATGAGGCTGCAGTTTGGGATTTGTTTGTACAAAACAATTTTTTAAGAACAATTGATAACAACATCATTAAAAATTATATTGGCGAAGGGCCCAAAACACAGGAGCTGGGAGAAGCATCGCCCGGTAATATAGGCAGTTTTGCCGGCTGGCAAATTGTAAAAAAATTTATGCAAAAAAATCCTAAAACAAATTTGGCTGAATTAATGGCCGCAGATGCTGAAACAATTTTTCAGCAGGCAAAATACAAACCTTAATAAGTAGATAAGTAAAAGATAATTTAGGCTGCCTGCACCTGTTGCATAACCTGTTCAGGTTTTTTACCCAACTGTTTCATTACCCTGAAATGTGAAGCAACGGCTTCTGACATGGTATCGTATTTATTGTAAGGCAGGTTAAACTCTTTCGCTTTTTCCATTACAATTTTACTGATAGCCGGATAATGCACATGACTTACCCGGGGAAAAAGATGATGCTCTATCTGGTAATTCAATCCCCCAACAAACCAGGAAATTACTTTATTACCCATAGCAAAATTAGCGGTAGTCCTCATCTGAAACTCGGCCCAGGCCGTTTCCATATGTTTTGTAGCATCTAAAGCAACATGCTCAAACTCTGTATTTTCAACCACATGTGCCAATTGAAATACCAGCGAAAGTATTAATCCCATTACTGCATTCAATACAAAGAAACCCACAAGCCATGGAACAAAACCCCAAACCATAATGGGCAAAACAATATAAAAAGTGAAGTATAAAATTTTAGTTACCCAAAAAATAATATGATTCTTTGTGGTCATTTTCCAGGCATCGGTTGTAAATATTTTGCGTGAAAAATATTTTGTAAAATCCATGATAAAAATCCAGAAGATAGTTGACAGGGAATAAACCGGAAGCAGGTATAAATACTGAACCTTATGTGCAGGCACCCACTTTTGCGATTCGCAATGGCGGATGATGGGGCTTTTGGCAATATCATCATCAATGCCATCAACATTGGTATAAGTATGGTGAATGATGTTGTGTTTTTGTTTCCAGAAGTATGAACTTGCGCCAAGTGCATTTAAACTCAGGCCTAAAAAATCATTAAACCTGGTTTTGGTAGAATAGCTGCCGTGATTGGCATCATGCATTACACTAAAGCCAATAGATGCCAGTGAAATACCCAAAATAACAACACTTAATAATGCCTGCCAGTTTGCAAGCGGTGCAAACATTAATAAACTGTACATGGCAACAGCTGTGGTAACCAGGGTTATTGTTTTGATATACAAACGCCAGTCGCCGGTTTTCTTAATTCCATTTATTTTGAAATATTCTTCAACTGAAGTTTTCAGACTTTGATAAAAATCGTTGTTACTGTTTGAAAATGTAATTTTTGCCATTATTGGTTACACTGATTTATTAGTATAATTAGTTATTAACAGTATTCCGTAAAATTATTAAAGGGAACGATATGGAATTTAAATGGAGCACAACTCCTATTTATTTTTATTGCTGTTGGCTTAAAGGTAAGCTAAAAAGCCATACAAAAAACGTTAATTAGTTCAATTTAAAGGGGGCACACATTTCAAAAGCAGGAATAATAACTTCAAATGATTTTTTTGTATTGATGTTTTCCATTTGATAGGTACCGTTCATTTTACCTATTTCGGACCGAAGGTTACAGCCGCTTACATATTGATAAGACTCTCCCGGATTTATTTGAGGCTGTACTCCCACAACTCCTTCTCCCTCAACCTCACGCATGCTGCCATTGCTGTCATAAATATACCAATGCCTGCTTAAAAGTTTTACCGGAAATGCATTGTTATTTTCTATTGTAATCCGGTAAGCAAACATAAATTCACTATTAACAGGATTACTGTATTCAGGCTGATAGTATGTTTCCACACTTATGGTAATACCTTCTGATATTTTAGAAATCATGCCATAGGTTTGATGTAAAAGTATGGATAAAAATGCTTTTTTTGTAAATTACACAATGCTCTGTTGTTAAATTTTATCAATATGCCAATTAAAACACATCATTACAGTAACGGCGAAATAACCGTAACCTGGAAACCCAATTTATGTACACACTCTGGAATTTGTGCCAGGGGCCTTGCCGAAGTATTTGATCCCCACCGTAAACCCTGGATTGATTTAAGCAAGGCAGATGCTCAACAAATTATTGAGCAGGTAAAAAAATGCCCAAGTGGTGCGTTGAGTATTGATGAAAACAGTATTACTTAATTGCCTGTTTCTTTAATGTAAGCTTTATGGGTATATAACTCCCGGATAACATTGCAGCCAGTTGCTTTGCTTCATTGAAACTAAACCCACCTGCAATTTCTGCATGTCCGCCTTCAATTATACTATTTACAAAAGGAGCACTGTATACAAGTTCATCTATCACAATTGCAATTGCTCTGTTTACATTTTTTTGGGTAATTGCAGCAAACTTACCGGTGCCTGTTTTATTAAAATCAATTAAAACAGTTGACTTTTCTCCTTCCTCAAGCCACAATTTAGCGGTATCTAACATTTGATGTACGGGCAATTTCCATTCGTTGTTTTTTAAGGCATATACTTCAAGCCCGGCAGTATCAGTTAAAATTAATTTTTGAGAAAATGCTAAAATACAATCATCGGGTATGGCTGGCTTCAGATCACTCAATGTTTTATAAAATTCAGCGGTGTCCGATATTTTTAAGATTCCGATATTCGCCCTTTTGCGCCCATAAAGAACACTGTCATCTATATTCAACAATGAATAGAATGTTTTCTTTTTATCAAAATCTTTTTCCTGATTTGACCGGTACGACATTGCAGTTAATAACTCCAAAGCAGAATATATTTCATAAAAAAACACCTTGCATGGCCTAACCAGCCAGTTATTAATAAATGATTCTTCAATTATACTTTCAGTTGCTATCTTAATTTCTTTTGCTTCTTTGTTGTATACTATTGTTGGATATTTATACCCTGCATTTAGTAATCTCTTTTTTAAAACCTTGATGGTTGAATCCATCAGCAGTTTAGATATTGGCACTCCCCTGTCATCAATAGTAAGCCGGTATACCTTTACAGGCTTTTGGGCACATGAGCTTAAGGTTGTTAAAATGCAAATTAAAAAGAAGTATTTTTTCAAAGTATGATTATATTTTTTTTGAAGATTTATATCCATTCTTCTGCAACCATTGTAAAATTTTCTCCCGGTTATCGCCCTGCACAATTATTTCGCCATCTTTAACCGAGCCACCTGTTCCGCAAAATGATTTTAATTTTTTACCCAGTTCTTCCATGTCAGTTGTTGTGCCAATAAACCCTTCAATAAGCGTAACGGCTTTACCGGACCGGTGTTTGGTATCCAACCGTATTTTTAATTTTTGTTGAGATAGCTCAATGGTTTCCTGCGCTATGTCATCATCTTCAGGCAGTTTAAAATCCGGATCGGTTGAGTAAACCAACCCACTAAATGATTGTAATTTTTTCTTCGACATGTTAATGTGTTTTTAAGTCTCTCCACCATCCCGATAGCTATCGGAGGGCGGAAGATTTAGAGGGGCCTGGCTTTCAAACTCAAATCAAGGCTTCTGGCCTGGTGTATAACAGCACCGCTGCTGATATAATCAATACCTGTTGCTGCATAAGCCTCAATATTGTTTAAATT
>JANMWP010000517.1:0-1839 GCA_031394065.1 Chitinophagaceae bacterium | reverse complement strand
CGCAGCATCAACAAACATATTGCTAACCGGGTTTTTAACCAGCAACCGGAAATCGAATGGTTCGTTATTAATTGCCAGGTGGCCATTTGTAATATCAACAACTGTATTGTCCGTTTTTCCGTCGGCATTATCAATTACTGCATTAAAATTTATTTGCTGTATGGCTTTTGGCAGATCCGTGTATTTAAAAGAGCCGTCTTTCACTTTCATGGCAACATGATAGCCCGGCATAATTGAATCGTGAGAAACGCCTTTGATGTATCCTTCAAAAATACCGCTGCCGGTTGCAGTAACTTTATTAAATTCCTTCTGATAGATGGGAGTTATCAGCGACAGGATATTTTTAAAATCGGTTGATGGAGATTTAAAATTAATATCCATATCGTAACCATTGCTCAGCTTTTTAATGATGCCGCTGCCTTTCACTTTTAATTCGTTAAGCAAAATATCAACCTCATCAAAACGGTAAGTATTGTTTTTATTATCAATTTTAATGTTGGCATTTACCGTTGATTTTACTTTTGATAAATACGGAATGGCTCCATAGTTAAAGGATACAGAATCGGCTGTGGTATTGGTGTTGAGCGTAAACTGATCAGCACTAAAATCGCCCCGTCCGGTATGGTTTACATTTTCTAAAACAATGCTGCTGTTGCCAGCCACATCCATATAATTGATATATCCGTTTTCGATGGAATAATAATCAAGCTGCAGGTTAAAAGGTTTAGCTGCCGAATCAGTATTATTTTTTTTTGGTTGAGGCTTTACAATATCCCAATTGGCTAATCCATCTTTATTGATGATGGCATGCACACGTGGCGATTGAAAAAAGATGCTGCAAATATCCATATTGCTGCCCCTGATAAAACTCATAAAGTCAACAGTTGCATCCACCCTTTTGGCAGATAACAAAGTATCTGCAGCAAAATAATCCAGGCCAATCACCTGCACATCATCCAGACCAATACTAACTTTTGGAAAACGCCTGAAAAAAGAAATATCCACGCCTTTAAAATCAACCTGAGCATACAAACTTTTATTTACTTCTTTTTTAACCAGCGAAATAATTTTACCCTTAAAAATATACGGCGTTGCAAACAGCAATCCAATGAGCAAAAGCAAAACAATAAAAAATATTTTAAAAAACTTTTTCAGTTTCTTCATAAAATTTTCATTTTTATCAAATCACCTGTTTGATAGCAGTATCCCTTAACCAAAAACTATTCCAAAACCGTTTCGTAATGCATTTCGGGTACTTCCACATCGCCAAACCCTTTTTTCATAAGCCTTTGCTGAAATTCCTGCTGCACTTTATATTCGCCATGCACAACAAACAGGCGCTTTACCAATGCGGGGTTTTGGCAGGCTAAAAACTGGCACAGGTCATCATAATCGCCATGGGCACTCATACTGCGGATGGAACCTATCTCGGCATTTACCTCATGCTGTACGCCGTAAATATTTACTTCTTTGGCACCAGCCATTAATTTACCGCCCAGCGAATGTGGCTCACAATAACCAGTTAATAAAATGGTGTTGCGGCTGTTTTCAATATTATTGCTGATATGATGTTTTACCCTGCCGGCATCGGCCATACCACTGGCCGAGATGATAACAAACGGGCCATTGCGAAAATTCAACATCTTCGATTCATCTACCGTCTTAATAAATTTTAATCCTTTAAAACCAAAAGGGTCATTATCCGATTCTAAAATTTTCTGAATGGTCTTATTAAAATATTGTGGATAATGTTTTACAATTTCGGTGGCCTTCACACTCAGCGGACTGTCAACAAAATAATCCAGGTCGGGCAATCTGTTTTCCAGTTCCAGTTGGTTT
>JANMWP010000185.1:0-2506 GCA_031394065.1 Chitinophagaceae bacterium | reverse complement strand
CTTTTTTTATACAAATCGTATGCATCAGTTGTATAACCTTTTTCTTCCAGTTTGTTCAAAAGCGAAACATCTCCAAAATCTTCCTGTAAATAAATATCTTTTGCTGCATTGATAGCCAAAATATGTGCAGTGGCCAGCCCTTTCTTTTTAAAATGCTCCGAAAAATAAATGAACGAATCATTTTCCTTTATGTTGGCACCATGTGTTGCAATAAAACTTTTACCGGCAGTGTGAACCCTAAAGTAATGCCGCTCACTACCGGCCTGTGGCAATTTATCAATGGCAGTAATTGCTTCATTACTGTATTGCTGAAATAATTGTTCTATTTGATCTTTTACCGTTTGCATGCTGTAGCTATTGACAGTAAAAATAGAATATTTTGGTTTATGTGTTTCAAAACAACTTCCCTTGCTGCCCCGGCCTTTGAAACAACTTTGTATTCAAACTCCATTCCTCAGCATTCATATTATACAACTTGCCGTATTTTTTATATTGCTGTGCCACCATGTCGGCAATGCTTCCTTCGCCTCGCATGCGTACGCCCCAGCGGGTGTCGTTCACTTTACCATCGTGGCTTTGCTCTATCAAATGCCAGACCTTATCGGCATGGTTGGGGAAATTTTTATACAGCCAGTCGTGAAATAAAAATTTAATAGCGCCATTTAAACGGATGAATGTATAAGCTGTAAATGTGGCTCCGTTATCTGCCGCGGCTTTCATAATGCGTTGCATTTCGTGTTCATTCAGTCCGGGTATCATGGGGCCCATCATAATGCCCATGCGTACGCCGGCGCTGCTTAATTCGTTGATCACTTTTAATTTTTGCTTGGCCGTGGTGGTACGGGGTTCCATACTGCGGCGCAGGTCTTCATTAAAAGAAGTGATGGAAACCATGGCAGATACAATTCCTTTCTTCGCCATTTCCTGCAGTACATCTTTGTCTTTTAATATCCAGCTGTTTTTGGTGAGTATGCCAACCGGTTGATTGAATTCATTGCACACTTCCAGTAAGCCCCTTGTTAAACGATACTTTTGTTCGGCAGGTTGGTAGCAATCTGTATTGCCGCTGAGCATGATGGGTGTGCCCTCCCATTTAGGATGCATTAAAAATTTACGCAGTAATTGTGGTGCATTTTTCTTTATCAAAATTTTTTGTTCAAAATCCAACCCGGCACTGTAACCCCAGTATTCATGGACATTACGGGCATAGCAGTAAATGCAACCATGCTCACAACCTGCATAGGGGTTCATACTGTAGCCCATGCCTACGTCTTTGCTTTCAACTTTGTTCACAATCGTTTTTGATTGCATTTCGATGTATTGTGTGGCAATATTACTGGCTTCCCAATCATCAACACCTTCAATATGTTCCTGTGTTTTTTCATCTTTTAAAAAACGGTTTTTTGTGTTGAACTGTGCGCCACGACCGGCCAGATATTGAACAGATTCTTCCTGCTGTGCGGCGGATACTTTGTGATGGTCTTGTTTAAGTTTATTATTATCCATATTTTTTTACCACAAAGGACACGAAGGTTTCACCAAGTACACAAATAGTCCTTTGTGAACCTTGTGTTTTGCATTGTGTACTTAGTGGTAAGACTTATCCAAACAATTCGCCTTGTTTTATCGCCACTGGTAAATTTTGAAATTCAAACCGCTTCGCTATCTGGTATTTCAATTCACCAACCGGTCGCTTTAATAATAACATACCATCGGCAATAAACCGCCCGATAAAATGTTTGTGGCTGTACTCCAGCCAACCCTGTTCATACTGCCAGGGTAGCAAGCGCCGGGCAATGGTTAAATGCGGCTCCAGTATAAAGTGTGGTTTATTATCGTTGTCCAGTTTCATCAGGCGCTGCGTTTGGGTGCGTATTTGTTTTACCAGGCTTTGCACCGGCACTTTACTGGTTATATTAATGTAAATGGTATGGCTAGGGAAACTGCCATAATCCCTCAACTCAATCTTTATCGGTTGAAAGCCCATGGCAATGGTTTGTAAATGATTGATGATTCTTTCTTCCATCATTTCGTACTGCACATAATTTACCAGCGTTATATGCGGCTTTCCCCAACGGGCTGTTTCGGACTTGTACTTTTCGTAAAACTCAGTCTTAACAGCCATGATCCTGTTCCGCAATTCTTCATGCGGTGATAATACGAGCAGGTACTCATATATGCGGTAGCCGGGCAGCAAAGGCCCTGTTATTTGTTTCATGATTGAAAATATTTTGGTTACTAAATTTGTTAGCTAATTATTTTAGCATAAATTTACTAAATAATTTGGTATTTAAAAATTAATTTTTATGGAAGATGAATATTTTTCTGGCAGCGGGTATAAGGGTTCTAAAAAATTTACCCAACATGATGTGCCCACTGCAAACGCAACAGGTTTTGGTGCTGCAGCCGATGATTATATGGAACGGGGCATTGACCTGAATGAACAGCTGATCATGAATAAACCGGCTACTTTTTTCTTTAAAATGAATGGCGAAGCCATGACTGG
>JANMWP010000484.1:0-3233 GCA_031394065.1 Chitinophagaceae bacterium | reverse complement strand
AAACAGCCTGGAAAAATAGATACAAAATTATAACTATAGTATTGACTGCTTTTAAAGTTTTCCACTTTTGAAGCAATAAAAAAATAAAGATTCTTGTTTTTTTTATAAAAAAAAGTATATTTGACTTTATAAAGCGGTTTTTAGTGTAAAAGCTTACTTTAAAAATAATTATTTACTCATAAATCAAAAACTAACACAATGAAAAAGTTATTACTCTCTTCAATAATCATGTTTGGTGTTTGCGGTTTTGTTACTGCTCAAAACGCAACTGATTCAAAAGCTAGCAGAAAAGCACAGGCTGCAACAACAACCAGTGTTGCTGCTCCAACTCCACAAAAAGCTGCAATAATGCCCGCAAGTGATGCAGCAGTTGCTGCTCCTATTGCTATATCAGATGATGCCCGGGCTGCTTCAAAAATTGCACCTGCTGGAACTGTAAAAACCACTGATGCTGTTTCTTCTACTTCAGTAAATGCTGCAGGTGAAGTTGTACCTGCTAGTAAAGAAGCCAAAATGGCTGCAGCAAAAGCTGCAAACGCACCTAAAACAGGTAAGCAAAATTAATTTATAAGAATTATTTAAAAAAATCCTCCGAAAATTCGGGGGATTTTTTTTGTTTAATTAAAGAAGCAGAATACAAAAATATGCAGGATATTTTGTTACTACATGGTGCAATTGGGGCCGCTGATCAGTTAATCCCACTTGAAAAAGAATTGGCTGATTCGTTTTCAACCCACCACCTCAATTTCAGCGGCCATGGCGGCTCTCCCAATACTGATGAACAATTTTCTATTAAGCTTTTTGCTGCGGAAGTCATCTCCTTTTTAAATGAAAAAAGAATTGACAGCATACCTGTTTTTGGATACAGTATGGGTGGATATGTGGCGCTTTACCTGGCAAAACATCATCCACAAAGAATAAAAAAAATTATAACCCTTGCAACAAAATTTAACTGGGATGAAACCATTGCCGCCCATGAAATAAAAATGCTGAACCCTGAAAAGATAGCAGAAAAATTACCAGACTTTGCCGGCAGTTTGCAAAAAAGACATGCACCCAATGATTGGAAAACCGTTTTAGAAAAAACAGCAGCCATGCTTACCGAAATGGGAAATGACAATCCCCTGAAAGCTGCTGATTATCCCGATATTCAACAACCCGTTTTATTAATGCTTGGCGACCAGGATAAAATGGTAAGCCTGCAGGAAACGGTGGAAGTTTACAAAAATCTGCCAAATGCCAGGCTGTCTGTTTTGCCCGATACGGCTCACCCAATAGAAATGGTTAATACCGGCCGATTGGCTTTTGAATTAAGGTCATTCCTGCTGTAAAACCTGGTTTCAATCGCCCGATTTTCGAAATATCTTAAAAAAAATTGCCCAAAAAAGGCTGAAATTAGCCATCAGAGCCAAAATAGACTTGTTTTTAATCTTCAAATCAGTCTTCTTTTACTACCTTTGCCCTCCCGTTTTAAAAACCACGGGGTTATTTATGTCATTTATAATTATTAAACAATTAAACGCAGATGCACAGGAAGGTTCTGCCGGCGAGACCGGGGAAACTGCTGCGACAACAAATGTGCCTGTAGAAAACACAATGGAAACAAACGAAACAGAACCAACAGCCGAAGTTGCTGTTGAAACAGCTCCTGAAGTTGAAACAGCTTCAGTTGTTGACATGGAAATTAAAGCACCCGTTGCTGAAACGATTGCTACACCACACGACGATTTTGACTGGAGTGTTGACAAACGCAATGTAACCAGCTACACAGCTGAAGAAAAAGCAAAGTACGACACCGTTTACGACAACACATTCAAGCAGATTGCTGATGGCGAAATGATTCAGGCTACGGTTGAATCATTAACCAAAACAGATGCTGTTGTAAACATCGGTTTTAAAAGTGACGGCCTTATTTCTTTAAACGAATTCAGAGACATCCCCGGTGGTGTTAAAGTAGGAGACATTATTGAAGTAATGGTTGTTGAAAAAGAAGACAGGGAAGGTAACCTGAACCTGAGCCGCAAAAGTGCCCGTACAACCCGTGCATGGGAGCGTATTGTGGACGTACACAAAACCGGCGAAATTGTTACCGGTTTGGTTACCAGCAAAACCAAAGGTGGTTTAATCGTTGATGTATTTGGTATGGAAACTTTCTTACCGGGTTCTCAGATCGATGTTAAGCCAGTTACTGATTACGATCAGTTTGTTGGTAAAACAATGGAATTTAAAGTGGTTAAGATTAACGAAGCCATTAAAAATGCCGTTGTATCTCACAAAGCACTTATTGAAAGTGATATTGAAGCTCAAAGAGCCGAAATTATGGGTAAACTGGAAAAAGGCCAGGTACTGGAAGGAACCATCAAAAACATTACAGATTTTGGTGCATTCTTAGACCTTGGCGGCTTAGACGGTTTATTATACATTACCGATATTTCATGGGGCCGTATCAACCATCCAACTGAAGTATTGAAATTAGACCAGAAACTGAACGTGGTGGTATTGGATTTTGATGATGATAAAAAACGTATCAGCCTTGGTTTAAAACAATTAACGCCGCACCCTTGGGATACCCTTACAGAAAGCCTGAAAGAAGGTGAAATTGTAAAAGGTAAAGTGGTTAATATTGAAGACTACGGTGCATTCCTTGAGATTATGCCGGGTGTTGAAGGTCTGGTTCACGTAAGTGAAATTACCTGGGCCAACACACCAATCAATGCTAAAGAATTCTTTAAATTAAACGACGAGTACGAAGCTAAAGTTGTTACGCTTGATAAAGAAACACGCAAGATGAGTTTGTCTATCAAGCAAATGACTGAAGATCCATGG
Organism: Chitinophagaceae bacterium; assembly: GCA_031394065.1. Classification (GTDB taxonomy): domain Bacteria; phylum Bacteroidota; class Bacteroidia; order Chitinophagales; family Chitinophagaceae; genus Ferruginibacter. The sequence continues at coordinate 407 of JANMWP010000484.1, read as the reverse complement.
AGCACTATCGAAGCCTCTTTCCCCGAAGGAAGCAAGCACATGGGTATTGTTAAAAACATTACACCGTATGGTGTGTTTGTTGAGTTAACAACCGGTATCGGCGGTATGATACACATCAGTGATCTTAGCTGGTTAAAGCGTTTCAACAATCCAAACGAATACACCAAAGTTGGTAACGAAATTGAAGTGATCATCATGAATATTGATAAGGAAGGCCGCAAACTTCAGTTAGGACATAAGCAGATTGAAGAAGATCCATGGAACTCGCTGGAATCTACATTCCCTGTAGGTAGTGAGCACGAAGGTACTGTTGTGAAGAAAGATGATAAAGGTGCTATTGTACAGTTACCTTATGGTTTGGAAGGATTTGCTCCTGCCCGTCATTTAGCCAAGGAAGATGGTAAATC